>NZ_QTXH01000006.1:0-37607 GCF_003461545.1 Coprococcus sp. AF16-22 | reverse complement strand
GAAGTGCGAAGCAATACTGGAATAACGCGCAAAGCGCGAGAGAAGTGCGAAGCAATACTGGAATAACGCGCAAAGCGCGAGAGAAGTGCGAAGCAATTCTGGAATAACGCGCAATGCGTGTGGAGGGGGGGCAAGTGCGAAGTGGAGGAGCAGGCACCTCCGTCCCCACTTGCCCCTCTCCACAAATTCTGCTATTATATACAGATGTGTTGTGATGTATTTTTGCACCGGCCACGGCATAAACAGGATCATGTGTGTGGCGGATGCTGAAAGAATAGGAGCATAATTTGAAGAATTTATATATAGCAGAGAAGCCCAGCGTGGCGAGGCAGTTTGCCGACGTGCTGGGGGTGAAGGGCAATGCGGGAAATGGTTACCTGGAGTCGGATACAGCGGTTGTCACATGGTGTGTCGGACATCTGGTCACCATGAGCTACCCAGAGGTCTACGATCCGAATCTTAAGAAGTGGAGCCTTTCAACTATTCCATTTATTCCAACTGAATACAAATATGAAGTTCTTCCTGACACAAAGAAACAGTTCAATATCGTTGCGGGATTGCTTACCCGCGATGACATAGGCTGTATCTATGTGGCAACGGATTCAGGACGAGAGGGAGAATACATATACAGGCTTGTGGATTCAATGGCTCACGTAACCGGCAAGAAGAAACGCCGTGTGTGGATCGATTCACAGACCGAGGAGGAGATCCTCAGGGGAATCCGTGAGGCGAAGCCGCTCTCAGAGTACGACAGTCTCAGCGACGCAGCGTACCTTAGAGCCCAGGAGGACTACCTTATGGGTATCAACTTTTCAAGGGCGCTGTCGCTGAAGTTTTCAAATGTAGTCCAGAGGTATCTCGGCATGGACAGATGTGTCATAGCCGTGGGCCGTGTCATGACCTGTGTCCTCGGTATAATAGTGAAGAGAGAGCGTGAGATCAGGGAGTTTGTAAAGACTCCGTTCTACAGACTCGTTGCGAATGTAGGTGAAGAAGGACAGACATTTGACGCAGAATGGAAGGCAGTGAATGGCACAAAGTATTTCGAGTCGCCCCTTCTGTATAAGGAGAATGGATTTAAAGAGAGACCCGCAGCGGAGCAGCTTCTGGCGGAGCTGAAGGCAGGGGAGCCCGAGGCTGTGGCCCAGGCTGTGGAGCGCAAGAAAGAGAAGAAACAGCCTCCGATGCTGTACAATCTGGCGGAGCTTCAGAATGACTGTTCATCACTTTTCAAGATCAGTCCGTCCGATACCCTCAAGATAGTCCAGGAGCTCTACGAGAAGAAGCTGGTAACCTATCCGAGAACAGATGCCAGAGTGCTGTCAACGGCCGTGGCAAAGGAGATAGGACGGAACATATCGGGACTTAAGAATTTCCAGCCTGTGGCAGAATTTGCACAGGGGGCCATGGAGAGCGGCACATATAAGGGAATCGCAAAGACGAAATATGTGAACGATAAGCAGATCACCGACCACTACGCCATCATACCTACCGGACAGGGCTTTGGAGCACTTAGAAGTCTGGCACCTACAGCTCTCAAGGTATATGAGATCATATGCAGGAGATTCCTCAGTATATTTTACCCTGCTGCGGAATACCAGAAGGTTGCAATGACACTCTCCAAGAACGGAGAGAAGTTGTTTGCCAACTTCAAATATTTGATAAACGATGGCTATCTTAAGGTGGCGGCCAACAGCTTTTCCAAGAAGAAGGACGATGTGAAGTACAGCCCTGAATTCATAGCAAGGCTTGCGAAGATAAAGAAGGGTGACAAGCTGAGCGTCCAGGGAATCGACATAAAGGAGGGTGAGACATCCCCACCTAAGAGATACAACTCAGGATCACTGATCCTGACAATGGAGAATGCAGGACAGTTCATAGAGGATGAGGCGCTCAGAGAGCAGATCAAGGGAGCTGGAATCGGAACAAGTGCCACAAGAGACGGGATCATCACCAAGCTGGAGAAGAACAAATATATATCGCTGAACAAGAAGACACAGATAGTGACCCCGACATTCCTTGGGGAGATAATATACGATATAGTATATTATTCCATCAACGGTCTGCTGAGAGCGGACCTGACGGCGAGCTGGGAAAAGGGGCTTGAGGGTGTCGCTGAAGGTCAGATATCCAAGCAGGAATACACGGATAAGATGACTACATTTGTCACCAAATACACAAACCTTGTGAAGCAGATACAGAACCAGAATGGAATAACAGGGGTATTCGACAAAACGAAGGTGTTCTACGCCAAGGGCGGAGGTGCCCAGAAGAAGGAGACAAGAGCCACAGCCAGAACAGGCGCAAAGGCGGAGAAGAATGCGGATACACAGTGATTGCACATACTGATTCAAAGGTGTATAACATAGTATGTATCAGTTATATGTGATAGAAAAGGAGACTATTATTATGGAAGATATACAGTCAGTTGTAACAATAAAGGAGCTCTACAGCCTGGATCAGACCATGGCAAAGCCTCTTCTTGAGAAGCTTACCTATCCATGGGAGGCGCTTCCACTTATCAAGGATTTCGTGCTTGAGCTTGGAAAGAGTCTGGACAAGGATGAGTACAATGAGGTGGATGAGCATGTGTGGATCCACAAGAGCTGTAAGGTGTATGGAACAGCAACCATCCTTGGACCGACAATCATAGGTGCAGGCACAGAGGTTCGCCCGGGTGCGTTCATCAGAGGAAGCGTACTGGTCGGAGAGAACTGTGTGATAGGTAATTCAACAGAGCTCAAGAATGTCATCATATTCAATAACGTTCAGGTTCCTCATTACAACTATGTGGGAGATTCAGTCCTCGGCTTCAAGTCACACATGGGTGCCGGAAGTATCACGTCCAACGTGAAGTCTGACAAGACTCTGGTTCACGTTAAGGGGAATGTGGACGGACAGAGCTTTGACATTGCAACAGGACTTAAGAAGTTTGGTGCAATGCTCGGAGATAATGTTGAGGTTGGCTGCAACAGCGTCCTCAATCCTGGAACCGTAATAGGAAGATTCAGCAACATCTATCCTGTATCAAGAGTCAGGGGATATGTGCCGGGAGGCAGTATTTTCAAGGATAAGGATAACATAGTTGCAAAGCAGTAACGACCGTATAAACGGTGGGATAAATAAAGGACATATGACCGTATATAATACAAGATATATACGGTCATATGTCCTTTTGTTTTGGCAGAAAGCACCGTGACAGCTAGTTGATCACGGCATCCTTCAGGGCATTTCGTATGGAATCTATGATAAGTCTGGTAGTGTATGTGCTGTCTCCGGAAGGTGTTATATCGTCCACGGAAGATATGTAGTGAAGCTGAGTATTGATATCCTCGAGTGCCGTTTCAAGAAGTGGGTACATGGTGGTCACAGTCTCATCCACCTGTTTGAATGACACATCTGTGATGTAGTCCTCATCCACAGTGACCATGACGGACAGAGTGTTTTCTCCCAGAACAAGGGAAGATGAGTATGTCCCCGGTGTGTAATGTATCTCGTCGAGCTTAGGAGACGGATCAGTCTGGGCTGAGGTTGCGATGCTCCTGGCTGAACCACTGGTGTCATCTGAATCTTTGCCGCGGAACATGGTGATAAGTATAATGACAAATACGATCACAAGTGCCAGCAGTATGGCGGTGTATATGAGTTCTTTTGATTTTAATACGATAAGTTTAGTTGATGACATTATTTGCTCTCCCTGTTTTTTATATATTTTATTCACAAGAGAGCGATTTTATGAGAAAATTATTAGCAGATGAAAAAACAGCATAGATAACAGTATATTGAGGTGTAAGGAGAATACAGATGGCAATACAGTTTGTACTGGGACCCGCCGGTTCAGGAAAAACAGAATATGTGATAAAGAAGCTGATAGAGGAGTCGATGGCTCACGGAGACCTGAATTATTTGTACGTGGTTCCAGAGCAGTTCTCCATGGAGGCGCAGAGAGATATAGTGACCATGCATCCGAGGCATGGAACAATGAACATAGATGCCATAGGCTTCAACAGGCTTGCGTACCGGGTATTCGATGAGCTGTCAGTGAATCCGGGAAGGGTTCTGGAGGACTTTGGAAAGAGCATGCTCATCAAGAAGATACTTATAGAGTCACAGGACGAGCTCCTTGTTTATGGAAGCTATATCAACAAGATGGGTTTTATAGATGAGATGAAATCCATGATGTCTGAGCTGTTCCAGTATGCGGTTGATAGGGATTCGATCGACGCAGTCATGGACAAGCTGGATAAGGACAGTCTGGTATACAGAAAAATGCATGACATCAAGCTTATATACGAGAGATTTGAGGAGTATAACAGGGATGACAGCTATATAGTTGCGGAGCAGCTCATAGAGCTGCTAGCTGAGTGCGTGGACAGGTCGGATATGCTGGCGCACAGCCATCTGTATCTTGACGGATTCACAGGATTTACACCGGTACAGATGGATCTTATCAGGAAGCTCATGACACGCGTTGAGAGCATGATATTTGTATTTACGATAGATGCGTCGCAGATAGGCTTCACAAAGCCGAAGGAGTACGAGCTGTTCAGACTCACCAAGGAGACTGTGCAGGCGCTTGTGAGAATGGCGGGGGATGAGCAGGTGGACATACTGGATAATGTCGTTATGTGTCAGGATCGCAGACCGTACAGATTCGAGAAAAGCAAGGAGCTTGCCGGACTTGAGGCCAATCTGTTCAGATACCCCCATGGCAGAGTCACAGGCGATGACGGAGACATACATGTGGTCGCTGTGGACAGGGCGGCAGACGAGGCTGAGTATATAGCGGGAAGAATACGAGAGCTTGTCAGGGACAAGGGATACCGTTATAAGGATATAGCCGTGGTTGCGGGTGATCTGCAGGATGTGGCAAGGTATTACCGTCAGGCGATGGAGGAATACGATATCCCTGTGTTCATAGATGCAAATATATCTCTTAAGGGAGATCCGTGCTCAGACACCATAAGGGCTTTCCTCGGTGTGATGACGGAGAACTTCTCATTTGACAGCGTGTTCAGACTGTTAAAGTCAGGAATGACCGGTGTGGATCAGGACGACATTGAGAGGATGGAGAACTATGTGCTTCTCAGGAATCTCAGGGGTTACAGGAGCTGGACGAAGGAGATAACCGATGACAGGAATCCTGACTATGCGGCAGACATGGAGTCTATAAGAGCCCAGATCATGGAGCTTTTCCCGGACAAATGTATCGATGTGTGGAAGCCGGCAAGCCCTGGCTCCAAGAACACAGTGAGAACATATACGGAATCTCTTTACAGCTTCCTTGCGCAGCTTGATGTGTGCGGTAAGCTTGAGGCTCATAAGAAAGTGCTGTATGAGCAGGAGAGATGGGATGAGGGAGATGCATACGGAAGGATATTTGACAAGGTTGTTGCCCTGTTTGAGAAGATGGAGGCTATAATCGGCGATGAGAAGCTTACCGTAAAAGAATATGCGGGAATCCTGGATGCAGGCATAGCGGATATGGAGATCGGTATAGTGCCTCCGACTATAGACCGCGTGGTGGTCGGTGATATGACGAGATCAAGGCTCAACCATATAAAGGTGCTGTTCATGGCGGGAGTGAACGAAGGCATAATTCCGAAACCGGCCAAGAAGGGCAGGATACTCTCCGGTGCAGACCGCCAGAGTCTTGAGGACTACGGTATAGAGCTGGCTCCATCAGATAAGACAAATGCGTATATAGAACAGTTCTATATATACACCACGCTCACCAAGGCATCGGATATGATCTATGTGCTGTGCCGAAAGATCGGAGAGGATCTCAAGTCCATGAAGCCGTCATACCTGATAGACAGGATAAAGAATATATTCCCGGATATACGGACGGAGGAGTATGATGTGGACGGTCAGATGCCGGAGACTGCGGCGGGAGCGCTCAGATACATCATCAGACATTCTGATGACGCTGAAGCCGGGGAGACGCTGGACGCTGTCAGAAAACTGCTTTCGAAGATGGGATATGGCAGACAGCTCAGATCGATTAACTTCGGGCAGAATTATGTTAACTCGTCAAAAAATCTGTCTCCAGATACTGTACGCCTTATATATGGAGAGAATCTGGTGGAGAGTGTGTCCAAGCTTGAGCGGTATGCTGAGTGCCAGTTCAAGTATTTCCTGACATACGGACTTTCGCTCAGAGAGAGGGAGACATACAGGATAGGCGCTGCAAATGTTGGTAATATACTTCACAGCACCATGGAGAAGATATTCTCATTTGTCAGGATGTTCAGGGACAACGACTGGGTACATCTGGACGAGGCGGAGCTGGAACAGAAGGCGGTGGAATTTGCAAATGAATCTGCGGAGGATGAAGCCGGGCTGTACTTTGAGGATTCTTCAAGAGCGGCATACATGAAAAAGCTTCTGGCGGGTGTTGCGTCGAGGACAGCCAGGACGCTCCGCACATTTATCAGATGTGGGGAGATGGACCCGGAGAATTTTGAGAGGCGGTTCAACACATCGGAAAATGCAGACAACATAGACAGATATATATTCAACCTTCCAAATGGACTCACGATGAGCCTCAAGGGAGTTATAGACAGAATAGATGAATTTACGGATGACAGGGATGCTTATTTCAAGATCATAGATTACAAGTCATCTGATAAGAAGCTGGATATAGACAAGGTGCTCGGAGGACTCCAGATGCAGCTCGTGACATACGGCGCCATAGCCTGCGAGCTTGAAAAGCGCAGGATGGCACAGCTTGGAAGACCTGGTGGTATACATGTGGGCGGACTTCTGTATTATACCTTTGACAATCCGGCATGTGACGTGACGGCAATGGGAGATAAGATCAGATACACCGATGATGGCATGGGATTTGCGGCCGATGACGAGGTGTTCGGGGGAGTGCTTGTGGACACCTTCGAGAAGAAGATACTTGAGGAGTCCAGATATTCAGGTCTGTACAATGGAGATAACAGGGCGCTGAAGGTCATGGACAACAGCTCAGCGACACTCAAGAACGGACAGAGCCTTGAGGAGACTCTTATAACAGATCTCATGGAGGCGAACCGCAGAAACATAGAGAGGCTTGCCGGCAATATAGCCGAGGGAAGCATCGAGATAAATCCGGTCAATGAGGGCAAGGTAAATGCGTGCAAATACTGTGATTTTAAGGGCATATGTGCATTTGACAGCAAGTATTCAGGCAATTCATACTCCAGGATCTATAGGGGCGAGGCGGAAAATTACAACCGCAAAGCTGAGGATATAAAGAATATCAGGACTGACTACAAGAAGGTCAGGGGGGATATGGAGAAGGCTGTTAAGTCATGTGACAGCGCCAAGAAAAAGTACGATGATGCACAGAAGAAGGTCGATGACCGCGGCGATAAGGCAACACAGAAGATGATGGAGACTCTCGAGAGCACCAGAAAGAAGCTGGCGGAGGAGAGGGCGCATCTTGAGGAGCTGCGAGAACTGGCTGAACAGATAGCGAAGAGAGCTGCAGAGTTTGATATAGAGATAAGTGAGGAGTGATGGCATGGGAAAAGATATGAAGACTGACAATGGAATTAAGTGGACAGACCAGCAGGCGCATGTCATCGACACAAGGCATGGCAATCTTCTTGTATCTGCAGCGGCGGGGTCAGGTAAGACGGCGGTGCTCGTGGAGCGTATCATAGAGATGGTGGCCGGAAGAAATTCGCGTGGTGACAGAATAGAGGGAAGCGAGCCGGTATCTGTGGATGAGCTTCTTGTGGTTACATTTACAAATGCGGCAGCGGCCCAGATGAAGGAGAAGATAGGACAGGCACTGCAGAAAAAGATAGATGAGATGATGGCGAAGGGCGAATATGACGAGCATCTTATAAAGCAGATGACATTGATCAACCATGCTGACATCTGCACCATAGACAGCTTTTGCCTTAGGATAGTGAAGGAATACTTTGCGAGGGTGGAGCTCGACTGTGCATTTGGCATAGCGGACGACACGGAGATGAAGATCATAAAGCACGACGTGATGGATCAGGTCATGGAGATGTGCTATGAGGATGAATCGGTCGTGCCCGGTTTCGACAGGCTGATAATGACGTTTGCGAGAAATGAGAGTGACAGTGCCGTGCCGGATATCGTTGAGAGGATAATAAAGGTTATATCCAGCTATCCGGAGCCGAAGAAATGGCTTGCGCAGGCGGCGGATGCCATGAAATTTGCCGTGGATACATCATCCACTGAGGAGGAGAAGAGAAGAGAAGTCATGGGGCTTCCGATGGTCAGAACATTTGCGGACAGGGTGTACATGATGCTCAGAACTGCGGATGATATGGTCAGGGAGTGCCAGAAATATGCAACGGAGGCGTATGGCCTTGAGGCGTACGGACTCCGTGTGGATAAGGATGTTGAGCTGATAACACACATGCTCAGAAGCTGTGGCGGGGAAGACGACCTGCATGTTGACCTGTTTGAACTCAGAGATATATACAGATCGTCATTGAGACCGGAAGGACTCAAGATGGAGAAGGATGCCCAGGGCCGGAGTATATGCTATGCATTTGACAGATTTGTGAACCCGGGCGGTGGAGCTGACCCGGAGAAGAAGGAATTTGTCAAATCAAGGCGGGATGTGTATAAGTCGATCATAGACGACATAGTTTCGGTCGTCCTGGATGTGGATGACATTCTGAGGCAGGCAGCCATGACTGAGCCAGTGATATCATCACTTTTGAAGCTCACCGAGCTTTATATGGATGAGCTGATGAAGGTCAAGATGGACAAGAATATGTTCGAGTTCCACGACATAGAGGAGTTCGCGTTCAGGATACTTTGCGATGGAATAGAGGATGACAGGGCTGTCCCTTCAGAGATTGGAAAGGAAGTCTCAAGGCGGTACAGGGAGATACTTATAGATGAGTATCAGGACAGTAACTTTCTGCAGGAATACATTCTGGCAAGTGTGTCGGGACACGGTGAGGATATCCACAACACATTCATGGTCGGCGATGTTAAGCAGAGCATATACAGATTCAGAATGGCGAGACCGGATCTGTTCATAGAGAAGTATGACAGCTACCGCAGGCTGGGTGATGCTGACATAGCGGACCCGGACATAGATGGCAACAGCATACTGCTGACCAGAAACTTCCGAAGTGAGATAAATGTGTTAAAGACGGTGAACTCAATATTTGCCCAGCTCATGAGGCGAGAGCTAGGAGACATAGAGTACGATGAGGGCGCAAAGCTCAATTCCAGATTTGCCATAAGTGACGGAGAAGGGATGGCGGAGCCGGATGACGTGGATCATGGCCCTGTATCAGAGTTCATACTCATAGACAACAATATGAGAGAAGCGGATGTATCTGAGGAGTATGGCAATCCTGAGGTTGAGGCGAATTATATCGCCGGTAAGATACGTGATATTGTGGACGGAAGTGAACCTCTGTATGTTGGAAGTGGTGCTGACAGGAGACCTGTCAGATATAAGGATATCGTCATACTGCTTAGAAGTGTGTCCACAGCATCCACCATATTTGACAGGGTATTTCAGGAGAAGGGCATACCTCTGTATATTGAGAGTGAGAGTGGCTACTTTGATGCTGCTGAGATACGGACACTGGTCAGCATGCTCTCCATAGTTGATAACAGCTACGTGGATTACGACCTGGCTGCTGTCTTAAGGTCGCCACTGGTGGGCCTTGATGAGGAGGAGCTTGCGGTTATAGTGGGTGAATACCGCAGCAGATACGAGAAGAACGGCACGGACTGGAACGCCAGACTTTATGACAAGGTCATAGATTATATGGACACCCATGTGGGCGAGAAAAAACACGCTGTGGACAGACTGTGGGAATTCCTCCGCATGCTTGACTATCTCAAGAAGAATAAAAATTATATGTCCATAAGCGACATAATAAGATACGTGCTGGACACCACCGGATTTTACTGGTTTGTCGGTGCCAGACCGATGGGAAGAAGACGCCAGGCGAATATCGACATGCTCATCAAGAAGGCGGATGATTTCGAGGAGAACAGCAAGGGCGTGTTCAACTTCATCCGATATGTTGATGAGCTCAAGACAAATGATCTGGATTTTGCAGAGGCTGATGTGGTCAGTGAGAATGAGGACGTCGTCCGAGTCATGACCATGCACAAGAGCAAGGGACTGGAGTTCCCTGTTGTATTTGTGTCTGGGCTCGGCAAGGAGTTTAATCTGATGGACACCAGATCAAATGTGCTTGTCCACCAGGATCATTATCTGGCGTGCGACCAGGTCGACCTCAGAACAAGAGCCAGAAGAATGACATTTTTCAAGCGGATAATGAGTAAGAATATCGTTGCGGAGACCTATGCCGAGGAGATGAGAGTCCTGTATGTGGCGTTAACCAGGGCAAAGGAAAAGTTGTACATGACCGGGTGCGTGAAGGATGCAGATAAATTCAAGGCAGCCTGTGATATGTATATAATCGGAGACAGGATGAATTATGCATCTATCATGAAAGCAAATGGCTATGCAGCCTGGATATATACCGCGCTCAGATATGTGGGAGAGTGCGATCATGTGAAGAGCATCGAGGTGGAGGCCGACAGCTTTATGTCTCCTGAGACTGATCAGGATGAAGCAGAAAATATGACAGTGGAAGCCTCTGAAGCGAAGCTCGACAAAGAACTGTATGACCATGTGAAGAACGGACTGGAATTCAGGTATGGCTACAGACATTCGGGGCTTAAGAGCAAGATGTCCATAACCGAGATAAAAAGACTTCAGGCGCACGGTGAGGATGCCATTACACCGGATATCCTAACCAGCAGGGAGTACAGTGCCAGAAGTGAGGTCCCAATCCCAGCATTCATGAGTGAGGAGAGGATAGTCCATGGAAATGAGATAGGAAACATTTATCACAAGATTATGGAGCTTGCAGACTTCTCAGGGAAAACTGTTGCGGATGCGGAGAAGGATGTCGACAGAGTGTTTGAGTTTGGGTTATTTGATGAGCTGTACAGAGAGCGGATAAGACCAAAGAAGATATATAAGATGATACACAGTGAGATAGGACAGCGCATGGCGGCTGCGGGCAAGTCGGACAGACTGTACCGTGAGAGACAGTTCTACATGATGATGGAGCCCGGAGAAATAATGAGATCACTTAAGGACTGCGGAGACGAGACGATAGTTGTACAGGGAATCATAGATGCCTACTTCGAGGAGGATAGCGGCATAGTTCTTCTGGATTACAAGACAGACAGCGTGAATGATGCGTCGGAGCTGGTTAAGAGATACCATGTCCAGCTCGACAAATACGCCGATGTGCTTGAACAGCTCACCGGCATGAAGGTTAAGGAGAAGGTCATATATTCATTCTGTCTTGATACAACGGTAAACTTGTAAACCGTACGCTGAATTGATATAATAAGACCGGGTATGCAAAAACGATATAGTGATGAAAGGACATGCGCATGATAATAGCAGAGAATCTTAAGAAGGTGTATGGCGGAGACATTGTATCAGTTGATGATCTCAGTTTCCATATACACAAGGGTGAGATTGTAGGATTTGTTGGACAGAATGGTGCGGGTAAGACAACTACCATCAAGATGCTGACAGGTATACTTATGCCGACGGAGGGCAGAGTAAAGATAAATGGTTTCGACATGAGAGAAAAGCCGATGGAGGCCAAGCAGTCCATGGGTTATATAGCCGACAATCCTGATATATTTCTCAGACTTACGGGACTTGAGTATGTCAATTTCATCGCTGATATATATGGAGTATCGACCACCGAGAGAAAGCAGAGGATAGAGCAGATGGCTGAACGCTTTGGTATGGAGGACAGCCTGAACAGACAGATGGTCAGCTATTCCCACGGTATGCGCCAGAAGATGATGGTCATAGCTGCGCTTGTGCACAATCCACCTGTATGGATACTCGACGAGCCTATGACGGGACTTGATCCGAATGCGGCATATGAGCTCAAGAAGATGATGCGTGAACATGCCGACGCAGGAAACTGTGTATTCTTTTCAACACATGTTCTCGAGGTTGCAGAGAAGCTCTGCGACAAGATAATCATGATAAGAAAGGGAAAGGATATATACCAGGGAACTCTGGATGAGCTTGAGACACAGCACAGGAACAAATCTCTTGAAGAGATATTTGTGGAGATGACGCATGAAGAATTTTAGGATATTGCTCAGTATGATAAGCAGGAATAATGATATGGAGATGCCGGAGCACGGGGACAAGGCAAAGGCATATAAGGTCATGGGAATCATCGCCATGTGCTGTATCATGATCCCGTGCTGTATCGTTGTGGGATTTATAGTTTACATAATGACTGCCGCACTCATGGAGGCGGGAGGCTGTACAGAGGGACTCAACCTCGTTATCCAGCTCATGTCGGTGTTCGGTGTTATATTCAGTATAATGGTCATATTCAATCTGCTTTATTTTTCATCTGATCTTGATCATTTACTGCCGCTGCCTGTGAAACCGGCAGAGCTTGTGGCCGCCAAGTTTACACACGCATATTTTGCCGAAAGCGTCATGGAGTTTATGGTTCTCTTCTGTGGATTTATCGGTTACTTTGTAGCCGCAGAGATAAAGCCGGTATCCGTGATAACCTCATTACTTGGCGTATTTTTACTTCCGGTTCTGCCGCTGGTGTACTGTGGTATATTTGCACTGATAGTCATGGCGTTTTTCAGCAGACTCAAACTGCTCAGAAATGTGGACTTCATGGTGGGACTTGCGGTTGTAGTGTTTGCAGGCCTTTTCATATGGTCATTTGCACAGATGGACTCTGTGAATATAAATAATTACATAGACAGCCTTAAAAATGGTGACAATATATTCATAAAGGTAATGAACAATATATTTTTCACGGTTCCGCTGTTCCTGAAGGCATTGGGCAGTAACAACATCGTGTATATGTTGCTCTTTGTGCTTGTGAACGCTGGCTGTGTGGCACTTCTGTTTTTCCTTGGAAATCTGCTGTACCTCAGGGGCGTATACCTTGTGTCATCCACCGGAAGGTCAGGACGCCGCCAGAAGGAAGTTGTCGGGCTGCAGGACTTTGCCATAAAGACACCGTTCAGATCATATATGGCAAAGGAGATAAAGACACTGGTGAGGACTCCGGCATACAGGAAGTATTGCGTTGTGGTCAACCTGATATGGCCGATACTCGTTGTGGCATTGTTCAATATACCTGCAACTGCGGATTCAATCAGGGCATTCAGAGACACATTTGGAAGAGGGCTTTTCCTGGCTGACATGGTCATGCTGGTTGCGGTCATCGCCCTGGCATTCTTTGCAACAGCGATGAACAGTATCGCATCCACGGCGTTCACCAGAGAAGGAAGCCATATATCATTTATAAAGCATATCCCGATGGCATATGATCTCCAGATCCGCGCAAAGGTCTGGGTTAGCATGCTGTTCAGCGGAGTGACGATTGCGGTTACCACGGTTATCCTCTGTATATATATGGAGTGTAGTGTTATAGACAGTGTGTATTATGTTGTGCTGGGAATCCTCGGCTCGGGCATTTGCACATACACAGGTGTGCTTCTCGATTCAACACATCCGAAGCTTGACTGGGAGGATGAATACGGTGCGCTCAGAGGCAATCTGAATGCATTCTTTAATATGGCTATTGCAATTGTTATAGCAATTGTTTTGTGTGTGGCAGGATATCTTGTTTTCAAGTTTACAATGATCCCGTCATATGCAGTATATATTATTTTCTTTATAATAATGGGAGCTATACTCGTTATCCTGCGCAGTATTACTATGCGCAGGAGTGCGTGGAATATAGACACTGATGTGTACAGTTATTAACAGGAGGCAATGAAAATGGCACAGAAAAATGCGTGGAACAAATACAAGAAGGATGAGATAAAGGAGCTGGAGAGCCTGTGTAAGGACTACAGGGAATTCCTTGACAATGGCAAGACAGAGAGAGAATGCGTTAAAGAGATCGTCAGACAGGCAGAGGATCACGGCTACAGAGATCTGAAGAAGATCATTAAGAACAAGGAGAGCCTTGCAGCTGGAGATAAAGTGTATGCCGTGTGGATGAACAAGACGGTCGCCATGTTCAATATAGGAAAGAAGAAGCTTGAGAAGGGCATGAACATACTCGGTGCACACATTGATTCCCCTCGAATGGATGTGAAGCAGAATCCGCTTTATGAGAAGGGCGGATTTGCATATCTCGACACTCACTATTACGGCGGAATCAAGAAGTATCAGTGGGTAACACTCCCACTTGCCATACACGGTGTTGTTGCAAAGACAAATGGTGACGTTATGACAGTGAACATAGGAGAGGACAAGAATGATCCGGTATTCTGTGTTACAGATCTTCTCATACATCTCTCTCAGGAGCAGCTCAAGAAGAGAGCGGATTCAGTGATAGAGGGAGAGCAGCTTGACATACTGTTTGCAAGCAGACCGCTTGAGGGCAAGGAGAAGGAGGCTGTAAAGGAAGCTGTACTTGCGCTACTTGAGAAGAAGTACGATATGAAGGAGGAGGATTTCCTCTCAGCAGAGCTCGAGATCGTTCCTGCAGGAAAGGCAAGGAACTGCGGTATAGACGAGAGTATGATCATGGCATATGGCCAGGACGACAGAGTGTGTGCATACACATCCCTTGTCGCCATGCTTGAGGCTGACGATCCGGAGAAGACGACCTGCTGTCTGCTCACTGACAAGGAGGAGATAGGAAGTGTTGGAGCAACAGGAATGCAGTCACACTTCTTTGAGAATACTGTAGCTGAGATCATGAACGCCATGGGTGGCTTCTCAGAGATCTCACTCAGAAGATGTCTTGCATCGTCAAGGATGCTGTCATCGGATGTATCTGCGGGCTTTGATCCTACATTTGAGTCAGCATTTGACAAGAAGAATGCGGCTATCTTCGGTGAGGGAATGGTATTTAACAAGTTCACAGGATCAAGAGGAAAGTCAGGATCAAATGACGCAAATGCAGAATACATGGCGGCTATAAGAAAGATCATGGATGATGCGGAGATCACATACCAGACAGCCGAGCTCGGCAAGGTAGATGTCGGTGGCGGCGGAACCATCGCATATATACTTTCACTGTATGGTATGGAGGTAATAGACTGTGGCGTGGCTGTACTCAACATGCATGCACCATGGGAAGTGACATCCAAGGCAGATATATATGAGACCAAGAAAGGATATGTTGCATTCCTCAAAGAGGCGTAGGAGCGGACATATCTTCGGAGGAAAAAATGAGAGATCATCAAAAGAAACTTATCATATACGTGATAATACTTGCCGTGGCGACAGTGATGTGGCCACGGCTTAGTGTGTTTGCAGATGAGGATTTTACATCAAATTATAACCAGAGGACATTCTCCGATACCGATGGGTTTGACAGTGGAGAGGCAAATTGTGTGTGCCAGTCTGTGAGTGGATACATATGGATAGGTACGGACAACGGACTTTACAGGTATGACGGAAGTGAATTTACACTGTTCTCACTGGACGGTGACGAGGATGCCACGAAATATTCGATCAACTGCATTTATCTCACAAGTGATGAGAAGCTGTATGTTGGAACGGACAACTATGGACTCTACATGTATGATAACGGAACCTTTCAGAGAGTTTCCGAGATGTACAATCTGGGTGTGTCGACCATCAACGCCATGTACGAGGACGATAACAAGAATCTGTGGATAGCGGCCTCGTCGGGAATATTTCGTCTGTCATCTGACGGTGCGGAAGCTCTGGCTGATGATGTCGTGTCAGGACTCAGCGTGGGAAATATATCAGGACATGGGGACTATGTGTATGCAATAGCCAATAATGATATTTTGATAACCGTTGATCCTGAAAGACATGTCTCCATAACCAACAAGTCAGAGTACAGGGTCGACGATATAAACTCACTGTATGTTGACGAGAATGGCAACAGATATTATGGATCCGCCGGATACAGCATCCTTAAGATAGGAACAGACGGCAAGAATGAGATCATCAACACGGGCAACCTTCACGGAATCAACAAGATATATTCGGATGGCGACAACATCTGGGCGCTTGCCGATGACGGTGTTGGATATATCTCATCAAAGGGTAATGTGACAGCCATCGGGGGACTGAGCTTTAACGAGTCGATGAGCGATATGATCATAGACTTTGAGGGCAATTACTGGTTTACGTCATACAGAAAAGGTATTCTTCAGTTGGAGAGGAGCAAGTTCCAGAATGTCACCATGAAGTACGGCATAGACAGCTCCATCGTGAACTGTGTGACGAGCTACAATGGCAACACGTTTATAGGAACTGATGAAGGTCTGTATATCGTAGATTCAAATGGCAAGCTTGTGATGAGTGCGGACAATGAGCTCGTATCAAAGCTCAGCGGTATAAGTATACGAGATCTGTATGTGGATTCGGACGATCATCTGTGGATAGCTACATATAAGATATATGGTGTAATAAAGGTGAGCCGAAACTGGCAGTACAAGAGCTACAGCCGTGGAGAGTCATCACTCATAAGCAATGCCGTGAACTGTATAACTGAGATAAAGCCGGGAACGGTGGCGGTTGGAACAGAGAACGGTATATCTGTGATAGAGGGCGATGATGTCGTAAAGAGCATATCGAGACTGGATGGACTTGATAACCCTGACATAATCAGCCTGTACGCAGACGAGACCGGCGAGCTGTATGCCGGTTCCAACGGCGCTGGCGTGTTTATAGTTGACACGGATTATACTGTCGGCAAGATGAAGCTGGATGATACCCAGAAGATGAGCGTTGTGTCAAGTATGGTCCGCGGAAGCAGCGGTTTGTGGATAGGAACGGACAATGGTCTGTATTATCAGGAGGGAACCGTCAGACAGGTCACCACCGTGGATAACACCAACGGTATATACGATCTCATAATGGACGATCAGGGATACCTGTGGATGTTTGGTTCCAGAGGTTTATACAGATATTATGAGAAGGATATACTGAGCAATGCCTCACCTGAATATATAAGCTTTACGAAGAACGACGGAATAATATCCAACATAACAGAGAAATCAACCAACTATGTGTCAAAGACAGGCGTTGTGTATGTGTGCTGCGATGAAGGGCTGTGCAGGATAAATCTCAATTCAGAGTATGTGAACGAGGTAGCTCCTAGGGTTCGTATTGCCTCCATAGAGGTGGATGGAACTGAGCATCAGTTCTCAGATCTGGACGGACAGATAGATGTGCCGAAGAACACCAACAGAATAACTATCAAGTTCTCAGTCCTTAGTTATGTAAACCGTGCTGACATATCAGTGGAGTATTACCTTGAGGGCTTTGAGAGCGAGAAGAGAACGCTCACGGGAACTGACAAGATGGAGGTCGAGTACACCAATCTTGAGGGAGGTACTTACCGTTTTATGTTAACTGCAAAAAATGCGGACGGCGTGGAGTGTGAACAGCCGCTTACATTTGTCATAGACAAGGAACTTGGTTTTTTCGAGACGAATCTGGCAAAGATGCTCCTTGTGATATTTATAGTTCTTCTTATCTTAGTGGGAATAGCTGTTGCGAGAAGTATCTTCAAGCTTCTCAGAAGACAGAACGAGCAGGTGGAAGAGCTCAGCAAGAAGAGTGAGGAGGCGGAGAAGTCCAATCAGGCAAAGAATGATTATGTAAACTATCTTAATCATGAGATAAGAACTCCACTCAATAACATAATCGCCATCTCAGAGCTTGCCATGAGAAACTGTCAGGATACCCAGAGTGATGAGTATGCACAGTACGGTGCCATGTATGCTGCGGGAAGAGAGATACTCGATATGTCCGATGGAATATCGAAGCTTTCAAACCTCAAGGACGACATCATAGAGCCGGAGTACAAGCAGTATTTTGCCTCGGATCTCATAGATGAGCTCTCCGACGAATTCAAGTCCATGGTGAACAGTGATCTCATCGATCTCAAGGTCAGCATTGAGGACAAGATACCGAACGGACTCATAGGAGATATGACGGCGGTGAGAGAGATTCTTGAGAACATATTTGCATGGTCCGCAAATACTACAAAAGAGGGCTATATAAGCATAGACATTGACTGGCGTATAGCCAGAAGAGCTGACGAGGATGTAGATGAGGCGGAGGCCGAGGATTACACAGTCAGTGAATTCTCGGAGCTCATAGAGGAACCGGAGACTGAGATATCCCGAATATTTGACAGGGATCACGATGAGATATATCTGGACTTCAAGATATCGGATACAGGACTTGGAGTTAAGGAAGAGAGACTTGGAACATTGTTTGAGCTGGATGATTCCTATGAGAGATCAGATATAGGAATGTTCAGAGTCAGTCTTGGCCTTGCCATAGCCAAGGAGCTTGTGCGTATGCTGGATGGAAGCATCAGCGCAGAGAGCATATATGGCGCAGGAACGACCATACGCTTCAGCATCAAGCAGTCAGTGTTTGATTATAGTTATGTCAACTACAATGAGAGAAAGCGCAAGGAGATGGCGAGAAGAAATGCCAATTCACATCTGTGGCTGCCAGATGCCCGCATACTTATAGTGGACGACTCAGAGCTTGCATTACAGGTGGAGAAGACCATATTTGATACATATGGTCTGGCGTGCGATACAGCCACATCGGGATTTGATGCACTTGATAAGGTCATGGTGGAGAATTACGATATGGTATTTATCGACACCGTTATGCCTGTCATGGATGGACTGGATACCGTCAGGGAGATGAGAAATCTTGACGGTGAGGAGTACAAGAAGATGCCTATCATTGCGCTGTCCGCCAACACGGTCGAGACATCCAGAGAGGAGATACTCACATCGGGCTTCAACGATGTCATAGTTAAGCCGATAGAGCTCGATCAGGCAGAATCCATGCTGAGGACTTATATATCGGAGGACAAGATAAAGGAGAGAGACACAGAGCTTTCCCAGTCCGATGATGACATCAACTATATGGAGGATGCAGTCCTGCTTGGAAGATTTGTGTCCGTGGAAGATTCCGTCAAAGCCATGGGTGGAAGCTTCAGAACCTTTAACACATTTGTCAGAAATTACAGGGATGAGTACCGGGAAGAGGTACAGCAGCTCAGAAAATATATAGACGACGATGTGAGAAAGTACAAAAATATAATCCATGACATCAAGAGCAGCAGTGCAAATATCGGGGCTTACGGAATCGAGCGCAAGGCGGCCAACCTGGAGTCTGCGATAAATATCGGAAACCAGCAGTATGCCCGCGATAATACCCGCGATTTTATAGCTATGATGAACGACTTCTTCAAGCAGATAGACAAGTACATGTCAAAGATAAATCATGTGGAGGAGCCTGCTGAGAAGGAAGTCCGGGATGGAATAAACAAGAGCAAGCTCAAGGAGCTCAGGGCATTCTTGAGAGCGGGGGACCGCGGACCTGTGGAGGACCTTATACGTGATATTGACAGGTACTCCTACGGAGATATAGACACAGAGTTCTTCACTGCACTTAAGGAGTATGTGGGAACAGGAGATTACCAGACCTCCAGTGAGATGATAGACCAGTATCTCAACAGTATCTAACATTATATAAAGTGCGCAGGCAAAATAAGCCTGCGCTGCAATATAAATAAACAAGAAAAGAGGAAATGAAAAATGAGAGTAGCAATTATCATGGGATCAACAAGTGATCTGCCAAAGGTTGAGCCGGCAGTATCAATTCTTAAGAATTACGGTGTGGAGGTCGATGTGAGATGCCTTTCAGCACACAGAGCACACGCAGGACTTTCAGAATTCATCGAGGAAGCTAACAATAACGGAACAGAGGTCATAATCGCAGCTGCAGGAATGGCGGCAGCACTCCCTGGAGTTGTGGCATCACAGACAGTTCTCCCTGTTATTGGAGTACCTCTCTCAGGCGCAACTCTTGATGGAATGGATGCACTTCTTTCTATCGTTCAGATGCCTTCAGGAATCCCTGTTGCAACAGTTGCGATAAACGGAAGCAAGAATGCTGCATATCTTGCCCTTCAGATAATCGGTGTCAACAACGAGGCAGTCAGATTAAAGCTTCAGGATGAGCGTAGAGACATGGAAAAGGCTGCCATGAAAGCTAACGAAGAAGTAATAGAAAAGTTTAAGTACTAACTTTACAATTAAAAAGTGGAATGTTAGTATGTTGGATGGATGGTATTCGAAAGAAGCTGTACCTGAATCATGCTTCCACAGGAAGCGCATACACGGATACTGACAACAGATTTAAGCAGGTGATTGTATGAGGATTGGATTTATTGGAGCTGGAAAAGTCGGATTCACATTTGGCAGGTATATCGCAGAGAAGAGAGAGCTTGTCAGAGAGAAAACGGATGGAGCATTGTGCCTGGAGGTTGGTGGATATTTTAGCGCCAGCAGACAGAGTGCGGAGCTTGCAGCAGAGTTTACCGAGACCTGTGTGTACGACAGCCTGGAGCAGCTGTGTGAGTATAGTGAAATTATTTTTCTCACCGTTCCTGACGGACAGATAGGAGAGGTGTGGAAGAGTATAAAGGATCTTGACATTCGTGGCAGGATCATTTGTCACGCCAGTGGGGCGATGACATCAGATATTTTCTCAGGTATAACAGAGGCGGGAGCCTTTGGTTATTCGATTCATCCTATGTATGCAATAAGTTCAAAGTACGAATCCTATAAAGAACTGGACAATTCATTTTTTACAGTTGAGGGAGATGACAGACATGTCGATAAGGTATGTTCTGTCATAAGAGCCCTCGGCAATAGCTGTGTGCGCATTGATGGTACCGACAAGGTGAAGTATCACGGCGCTGCGGTGTTTGCAAGCAATCTGGTAACAGGGCTGCTGGCGGTTTCACAGGAGCTTCTGACACAGTGCGGCTTCTCGGCGGAGGAGGCACAGAGGGCTATAGTGCCTTTGTTCCTCGGCAATGCGAAAGCTGCGGCTGACAGGGGAACGGTTGACAGCCTGACAGGGCCTGTTGAGAGATGCGATACAGAAACTGTGAGAAAGCATCTGAATGCATTGAGCGGAGATGAACGGAGCGCATATGCTGCGGTGTCCAGATGCCTTGTGCCGGTGGCAGAGAGAAAGCACCCGGACAGAGATTATAGCGGTTTGATACGTCTACTGAACGGAATAGGAGAATTTAATTATGAAGAACACGACGGCAACACTCAGGCAGATGAAGGGAACGGACAAGAAGATATCCATGATCACAGCGTATGATTACACCATGGCGAAGATCGTGGATGAGTCAGGAGTCAACACTATTCTTGTTGGAGATTCCCTGGGCAACACTATCCTCGGATATGAGGACACGATCTCTGTAACTGTTGATGATATGATACATCACAGTGCAGCGGTGGCAAGGGGCGCAAAGAATGCTCTTGTTATCACAGATATGCCATTTATGTCCTATCAGACAAGCGTGTATGACGCGGTTGTCAATGCCGGAAGGATCATGAAGGAAGGACGTGCCGGAGCGGTGAAGCTTGAGGGCGGTCAGGACATGTGTCCGCAGATAAGCGCCATAGTCAAGGCGAGCATACCTGTATGTGCACATCTTGGACTCACACCACAGTCTATCAACGCATTTGGCGGATTCAAGGTGCAGGGCAAGACAGAGGCTGCAGCCAAGAAGCTCATAGAGGATGCAAAGGCTGTTGAGGAGGCAGGCGCATTCATGCTCGTAATGGAGTGCGTACCGGAGAAGCTTGCGAAGATAGTCACAGAGACAGTAAGCATCCCTACCATAGGAATAGGCGCAGGCCGTTACTGCGATGGACAGGTGCTTGTAAATCAGGATATGTTTGGCATGTATTCAGACTTTGTTCCAAAGTTCGTAAAGCAGTTTGCAAATGTGGGCGATGTTATGAGAGGTGCGGTTAAGGCTTATATCGATGAGATAAATGCCGGAACATTCCCGGGCCCTGAGCACACATACAAGATAGACGATGAAGTAATAGAGAAGTTATACTAAAGGAGAAAACGATCATGGTAATTTTAAAGAAGATAGATGAGGTAAGAGCGCAGGTTAAAGAGTGGAAGAAGCAGGGACTTACAGTTGGTCTTGTTCCTACAATGGGTTATCTTCACGAGGGACATCAGAGTCTTATCAAGAAGTCAGTGGAGCAGAACGACAGAACAGTTGTAAGCGTATTTGTAAATCCTATACAGTTTGGACCAAACGAGGATCTTGAGAGCTATCCAAGAGATCTTGAGGCTGATGCAAAGCTCTGTGAGAGCACAGGTGCAGACATCATATTCAATCCGGAGCCTGAGGAGATGTACGCAGACGGCTTCGTGTCATTCATCAACATGACAGGACTTCCAAATGCACTCTGCGGACTTACACGTCCAATACATTTCAAGGGTGTATGTACAGTTGTAGGAAAGCTCTTCAATATAGTTACACCTGACAGAGCATACTTTGGACAGAAGGATGCCCAGCAGCTTGCCATCATCATGAGAATGGTCAAGGATCTGAACTTTGATATAGAGATAGTCGGCTGTCCGATCATAAGAGAGGCGGACGGACTGGCAAAGAGCTCAAGAAACATCTACCTCACACCAGAGGAGAGAAAGGCTGCAGTAGTTCTCAGCAAGGCCGTAAAGCTTGGTCAGGACATGATAGCTGACGGAGAGAGAGACGCAGCGAAGATCGTTGGTGAGATGAAGAAGCTCATCTCTGCTGAACCGCTTGCAACTATCGACTATGTAGAGATGGTCAATATGGATACCATGCAGTCCATAGAGAAGGCAGAAGGACATGTACTCTGTGCAATGGCAGTCAAGTTCGGCAAGGCGAGACTGATTGACAACTTTATAGCTGAGTTATAGAATACAGCCTTTGAAGAAAGGATAAAATACACAGTATGTTAAAAGGAAAGACAGTAGTTCTCGGAGTCACAGGAAGCATTGCGGCATATAAGATAGCCAATCTGGCAAGTATGCTGGTGAAAAAGCATGCGGATGTGCATGTCATCATGACGGAGAACGCAACAAACTTTATCAATCCGATCACATTTGAGACGCTCACAGGCAACAAATGCCTGGTCGATACATTTGACAGGAATTTCCAGTTCAACGTGGAGCACGTAGCACTGGCAAAGAGGGCGGATGTGTTCATGGTGGCACCTGCGTCGGCCAATATAATCGGCAAGATAGCGGGGGGAATAGCAGACGATATGCTCAGCACAACGATCATGCCGGCAAAATGTCCTAAGATCATAGCACCGGCCATGAATACCGGAATGATAGAGAATCCTATAGTACAGGACAATATAAAGAAGCTTGAGTCATATGGATATGAGATAGTGGAATCCGCAACTGGATACCTTGCATGTGGAGACACAGGCAAGGGCAAGCTCCCTGATGCGGAGGTTCTTCAGGATTATATCCTTAAGGCCATAGCGAAAGAAAAGGATATGGCCGGGGTGAGACTTCTGGTTACGGCAGGCCCTACCCGTGAGGCCATAGACCCGGTCAGATATATAACGAATCACTCCACAGGCAAGATGGGATATGCCATTGCCAGACAGGCCATGCTCAGAGGGGCGGACGTCACCCTGGTCACAGGCAAGGTGGAGATAGAACCGCCGAGATTTGTCAATGTGGTTGACATAACATCGGCTCAGGATATGTACGAGGCTGTCATGGACAGAAGTACAGAGCAGGACGTGATCATCAAGGCTGCTGCGGTGGCTGATTACAGGCCTGCAGAGGTGGCAGAACACAAGATCAAGAAGGCTGATGGAGACATGAGCATCAAGCTTTCGAGAACGAAGGATATTCTGCTTGCACTTGGAAATCAGAGAATTGAAAAGGGGATACAGGATCAGATCATCTGCGGATTCTCCATGGAGACGAGGGATCTCATAGAGAATTCAAGGAAGAAGATAGATTCAAAGCATATAGATCTTATTGCGGCAAATAATTTAAAGGTCGCAGGGGCGGGATTTGGTGTTGATACCAATGTTCTCACTCTCATTACAAGGGACAGTATCAGTGAACTTCCGATGATGTCAAAGGAAGAGTGTGCAGACATGCTTCTTGACAGAATAATGGAGATGCGTAAAGTTGCAGACCTGTCCTGACAGGAGTAATATTTTGAAGCAGATAGATAGAAAAAAACTCAGGGCTGTGTGCTCTGTGTTGTTTGTGCTTTATATAATCTGTATCGTTTACTTTCTTATTTTCAGCGATATGTTTGGCAGAGGGGGATATGATGAACGCAGATACAATCTTCACCCTCTGCAGGAAATACAGCGATTTATTACATACGGTGATCAGATGTCGCCAATGAGTGTATTTCTGAATCTCTATGGCAATATAATCGCATTTATACCGTTTGGTATGTTGCTCAGATGGGCGAGAAATAAGAACACGACATTTGTACAGGCTCTGCTGTACTCTCTGGGATTTACACTTGTCATAGAGACGGTGCAGTACATAACCAAACTGGGTGTGTTCGATATCGATGACATCATCATGAATACGCTTGGTGGAGTCATAGGATATTGTATATATTACGTTACAGCAAAACTTATCAGGAGATATCATGCAAAGAAGTAAGGAATTCAAAGTTTCGACACCGGGTCTGCCGACGGACACCATAATTGGATACTTTCTGGGCGGATTTGGCGGAGTGTTTGTGGTCATATCCATCATAAAATCCATACTTACCCAGGGAAAGGTACAGAGGGTGTACGGAGTCCTCATGGTCAGCGCGATGCTGATGGCATTTACAGGCCTGGTATTCTCGGCCATAGGCTACAGGGCGGACAACGGAGGTATAACAAACAAGAAGATGGCGATCATACTTAATGTTATAGTTCTTGGAGCGTCTGTTATATTTTTATTGATGGGATTATAGAAAGGGCATGCGATGAATTATTATAAGAATCTTACAGAAGAATATGATGATATAGAAGAGCGCTATGAGCTTATCATGGAACGTGTGAGACAGATAATCCATGAATCGCTGGTAAAGGAGCCGTACAGAGATTATTTCAGTCATGTTGCCGGATTTATAGCTAGAATAGGAGATGTTCTGGAACTGGTAAAAAATGACGCACTGCCAGACAGGAGCCTTGATCAGCTTCAGGCGATGAACCATGGGCTGTACAATGACATACTGGGAGACAACTACAATAGAAGCTATGCAAATTACAGATATATCATGGGTGAGTTTTCAAAGGATTACACCCGTGACAAAGAGGAGATAAAGCGCATCGCCCAGCTTCTGGGATTTGTGTACAACGAGATAAGAGGAATGACAGTGTACGCATTTGAGGGCAGAGTGGTTGACATAACTTTGTTTGCGGAGCTGTTTGTCCAGATATATTTCATGTTTCAGGATGATTTTTCCGTGAAGGATCTGGAATCCGCTGTGTATTATTTTGAGAACGATTATGCCGAGTTCTGGATTACGTACAGGATAAGAGAGCAGCTTGACCCTGATCTCACATTTGCGACGGATATCATTATGAACAGCGATTTGGGCGATGTCACGTATCTGTACAGATATGGAGAGTATGTTGGAAAAAATGAGATCGACACGGCGATTTTCATGAGTACCCTGCCGGATTCAGAGATAGAGGCCATGGCAAGAACATTCACCAAGGGCTACAGACTGGGATTCGAGGCTGCCGGAATAGATCTCTCGAAGAAGAAAACTGTAAATATCCGATATTTCCTTGGACAGGAGAGGATGATAAGAGCCGCGATACTGCAGTTTGAGCAGATGGGTCTGAGGCCGATATGCTACCGATATGCGGCAAACAGGATCAACAGGAGACTTATACACAGGATAGGTTATTCGTCAAGCGTTCCTAACAGACAGCTCGAGTACGATCACAGGATGGATGAGGCACTCTTCATGGACAAGAAGCTCATGGAGAGAAAGCTGGAGGTGCTCAGACAGGCATACAAGAATATGGCCTATGAGGCTTCAGTATATGCGGGCCCTGCGGTGGTCGAGGTGTTCGGCGAGAACCCATTTGAGCCGGAGAACAGTGAACTGAATCCTGTGCTCGACAAGAAACAGCAGGAGGCTGCGATCTCATACCGCACAATGAGTTCACAGATCGTAAATGAATATATAGCCCAGGATCAGTGCAGCTTCACTATAATAGCATACCCTGTGCCGGAGATTGGAGATAGATACAGAGATATATTCAGGGATACTGTCAGGATCAACACACTGGACAATGATCTGTTCAGGGCGATCCATCAGAGTATGATAGATGAGCTTGATAAGGCTGAACACGTGAGGGTTGTCGGTCAGGGAGCAAATGTGACTGATATGACCGTTATGATGCACGAGATGACAGATCCATCGAAGGAGACCAACTTTGAGAACTGCGTAGCCGATGTGAATATACCTGTTGGAGAGGTGTTCACTTCACCGAAGCTCACCGGAACCCACGGAATATTAAACGTAAGTGAAGTATTCCTAGACGGCCTGAAATATGTGAATCTCAAGCTTACATTTGAGGATGGAAAAATAGCGGACTATACATGTGACAACTATCCGGATACGGAGAAGAACAAGGCGTATATAAAGGAGAATCTTCTGGGCGGAAGGGATACACTTCCTATAGGAGAGTTTGCAATAGGAACAAATACGACAGCATACGTCATGGCAAACAAATATGACATAGTGTATAAACTGCCTATCCTCATAGTTGAGAAGATGGGACCGCATTTTGCTGTGGGAGATACATGCTATAGCTGGAGTGAGGAAAATGTGCTCCACAATCCTGATGGCAAGGAGATCGTGGCAAAGGACAATGAGTGTTCTATTCTGAGAAAAACAGATGTGTCAAAGGCGTATTTCAACTGCCATACAGACATAACAATACCTTACGATGAGATAGGAGGAATATATTCCGTTCATCCGGATGGAACTGAAGTTCCGATCATCGAGAAGGGCAGATTTGTCCTGCCGGGAACAGAGAAGCTCAATGAAGCGCTGGATCAGGCAAAGTAGACCTATAGGACAAAAAGAGACAGATATCTATTTCGGTCGAAATAAATATCTGTCTCTCTTTATGTATATATCTTTGTTCTGATACTGAAGATTACTTCAGTATGGACATTCTCTTGTATCTCTTGTTTGAGTAAAGTGCCGTGTCTGCCTGTGAGAGTAGATCCTCGATGGTCTGTTCTCCATCGCAGACAAATTCAGTAACACCAACGCTCATCTCTATGAAGTATGGCTTGCCACAGGTTGCGTTCAGCTCGGCTGAGAAATCCTTGATCTTGCGCTGCACTTCGGTGACGTAATCGGAGTCGTCTATAAATGCAAAGCATACGAACTCATCGCCGCCTATTCTACCGATGACATCATGTGGACCAAAGCTCTGGGACAGGATGTTCGCGATGTTCTTGAGGGCGAAGTCACCGTCCTTGTGTCCAAATTTGTCATTTACAACTTTCAGTGAATCCATATCAGCGAAGAGAAGTATGGCCTTCATTCCACAGTTTGACGGAATGTTGATATAGTATTCAACCCGCTCCATAAATCCACGTCTGTTATATATACCCGTCAGCTCATCTGATGTCGACAGGTGGTTCAGAAGCTCGTTCTTCTCGTGGATCTCGTTCAGAGACATCCTGAGCTGTTCCTGCGTGATGTTCTGCTCACGGAGCAGCGACATATATTTCAGTGCTGCACCGAGCTGCAGGCTGGTGGAATATATGGAACTGAAGTGAGCCACATCTGTGTTGCATATGAACACTCCGTGTTGATCCTCGTTTGTAAATATAGGAACTATGACGGATGTAAAACGCTTGTCATAGTATGTATATTCGTTGTCAAAAATTTCTACAGAAGGAACCCTTCTGGACTCTCCGAAAAGCACCTGACAATTGTTCGGGTTGAAGAAAGCCTGAAGGAAGACTGACTTTGGAACGATCCAGCTTCCCGTGTCTGTGATGCGCACAGGATCGTCGTATGTGTAGATGTAAGCTCCTTCGTAATTCAGCCCCTGAAGCTTGTGGAGGATGGATGTGTATGTCTTGCCAAGATCCTCGCCGTATGTCAGGGTGTCACGGGTTATGTATATTGATGACCAGCCCATCATCTTGTTCTCGTATATCGTGTTGTAAAGCTGATTCGAGATGAAGAGTGATATGGTGTTGGTTATGGTCGTGTTAAGTCTGTTGAACTGGAGACTCTTGGCTGCAGACAATTTACAGCTTGAGAAGATGGAAGCCAGTTCACGGAACATGTATGCTGTTTTCTGGACAGAATAAAAATCGGTCAGGTCAGATTCGAGAATACATTTGAGTTCATCGATGATCTTGTTCTGTGGATACTCCGTATCAATGTCGCTCTTGATCACGGATACTATATCAATGAGTATCCTGTTGTATGCGGACATGACCTTGGATGCGTAGAATGAATCTGCAATCTCACCGAAGAGACGGCCATCAAGAATATCGATGATGTCTGGTATATCCAGATCCAGCAAATGTCTGCCATCCTTCATCAGGTCATTCTCTGTGCACAGATGACAGCAGCAGGACAGTCTGTTTATAAGTCTGGAATCCAAAGCCTCGGATTTCATGTTGCCGGTCTGGGCAAGTCTCACCGCCGCATACACTGCACGGAAACCGAGCTCACAGGAATTGATATTGACTGTGGTGAGGGGGGGATCCATGTTGACGGAAGATGGTGAATCGTCAAAACCGATGACTGACATGGTTTCTCCTATGCGTATTCCTCTGGACTTGAGTTCTGCATAACCGCCTATTGCCATGCGATCATTTGCAAATACGATGGCATCGGCATCCGGGTTTACATCCAGAAGCTGTGCAGTCTCCTCCTGACAGTATTCTGCGAAGTCGCCGTGTATTATCATGCGGTCCTCAACGCTGAGTCCGTTCTCAGAGAGAACCTCTCTGTATATCTTGAGTCTGAGATTGCTGTCGGTGTTGTCATCCTTGCCGGCAACAAAGCATATATGCTTTCTCTTGTGTTCTTTTATGAGATGTTCTATGGCATCCCTCATTCCTCTTGAATTGTCTGTTCTGATGCATGGATATCCCGGAAGCTTCTCCTCCAGTGTGAGGATAGGTATTCCATCAAAATGGGAAAGGAAAGAATTCATGTCCTTCTCCGATAACAGAGATGATATAGCTCCGACGGAGATGATAAGTGCGTCCAGACACTCAGGATGTGCATAGTAGAAAATCGAATTATACTGGTAATCATACAGTTGATTGGCAGGATCATAAAAGGAGGCATTCAGAAACATGCCCGGAAATACGATGAGATTGCAGTCAAGTTCCTTTGCTGCGTATTCAGCTCCTTTGCAAACCTCTGTTGCGTAATCGTTATCAATATGACATGTAAAAATACCGATGTTCAATCTGTTGTTGGTCATGCGGGTGCTCCTTTAGTAACTGCTTTTGCTGTAGTATAATCGACTGTTATATATTGCGGATAGCTATAATCACAATATATTGTGATTATACCACACGTTCACCACATTATCAATTTGTAATCATCTCAATCTTTACAAAGTATTCGATATAATCTATAATTTATTGGAATATTTGAAAAGGTGCCGGTGCGCCTTGTACAAAACAGATAACAGGAGGATAAGAAATTGGATTACAAGAATGCCGGAGTAGATATTGAAGCTGGATACAAGTCTGTGGAGCTTATGAAGAAGCATATCAAGACAACCATGAGACCCGAGGTACTTGGCGGAATTGGTGGATTCGCAGGAGCTTTCAGTCTCGCTAAGATCAAGGATATGGAAGAGCCTATACTTCTGTCAGGAACAGATGGATGCGGAACAAAGGTTCAGCTCGCTTATATTATGGATAAGCATGACACCATCGGAATCGACGCAGTGGCAATGTGTGTGAATGATATCGCATGCTCTGGTGGAGAGCCACTTTTCTTCCTTGACTATATAGCATGTGGCAAGAACTATCCTGAGAAGATTGCAACTATAGTAAGCGGCGTTGCAGAGGGATGCAACCAGTCAGGAGCTGCCCTCGTAGGTGGTGAGACAGCAGAACATCCGGGACTTATGCCTGAGGATGAGTACGACCTTGCAGGATTTGCAGTAGGTGTTGTTGAGAAGAAGGATCTTATTACAGGAGAGAGCATTAAGCCTGGAGATACACTTATAGGTATCGCTTCAAGTGGAGTGCACAGCAACGGTTTCTCACTTGTAAGAAAGGTTTTCGAGATGACAAAGGAATCTCTTGATACATATTACGACGAGCTTGGCAAGACACTCGGTGAGGCACTTATTGAGCCTACAAGAATCTATGTAAAGGCTCTCAAGTCAGTGAAGGATGCAGGCATTACGATCAAGGGATGCAGTCACATCACAGGTGGTGGATTCTATGAGAATATCCCAAGAATGCTTCCAGACGGAGTTCGTGCTCAGGTTAAGAAGGATTCATATGAGGTACCGGCTATATTCAAGCTTCTCGCAAAGAAAGGCGATATAGATGAGCATATGATGTACAACACATACAACATGGGAGTTGGTATGTGTCTTGCTATAGACCCTGCAGACGCAGATAAGACTATTGCAGCTATAGAAGCTGCCGGCGACAAGGCATTTGTTCTCGGTACAGTTGTAGCTGGTGAAAAGGGAGTAGACTTATGCTAAAGGTTGCAGTTCTGGTATCAGGCGGCGGAACCAATCTTCAGGCCATCATAGATGCCATAGATAATAAAGTCATAACAGATACGGAGATAGTTGCGGTCATAAGCAACAATAAGAATGCATTTGCTCTTGAGAGGGCGAAGAAGGTGGGAATAGCAGCGGAGGTCGTAAGCCCTAAGGATTACGAGGATAGAGCCAAGTTCAACGAGGCACTTCTCGCAAAGCTTCAGGAGACCGGAGCTGACCTTATAGTTCTCGCGGGATATCTCGTGGTCATACCTGAGATAGTGATAGATGCATATCCGAATAAGATAGTCAACATACACCCATCACTCATACCTGCATTCTGCGGAACAGGCTACTATGGACTCAAAGTTCATGAGGCAGCCCTTGCAAGAGGTGTCAAGGTAGTGGGTGCTACGGTTCATTTTGTCGACAAGGGCACTGACACAGGTCCGATCATCATGCAGAAGGCGGTTGCAGTACAGAATGGCGATACACCGAAAGCTCTGCAGCAGCGTGTGATGGAACAGGCTGAGTGGAAGCTTCTGCCTGCGGTTATAGACAAGATCGCCCATGGCAAAGTACATGTTGAAGATGGAATTGCAGTTGTAGAAGATTAGGAGGAATATCCATGAAAGTATTGGTAGTAGGAAGCGGCGGAAGAGAGCATGCTATAGTTACAAGTATTTCAAAGAGTGATAAAGTATCCAAGATATATTGTGCACCTGGCAACGCAGGTATCGCAGCACTTGCAGAGTGCGTTGATATAGGTGTGATGGATTTTGACAAGCTGGTTGCATTTGCAAAGGATAAGGCAGTCGATCTGGTTGTTGTTGCACCGGATGATCCGCTTGTTGCAGGTGCGGTCGATGCATTTGAGGCAGCCGGTATCAGAGCATTCGGACCTCGTGCAAATGCAGCGATCATAGAGGGCTCAAAGGCGTTCTCCAAGGATCTCATGAAGAAGTATGGCATACCTACAGCGGCTTATGAGAACTTTACAGATGCCGATTCAGCGCTCAAGTACCTTGAGACAGCCACATTCCCTATAGTTTTAAAGGCTGACGGGCTTGCACTCGGCAAGGGTGTTCTCATATGTAATGACCTTGAGGAGGCAAAGGCAGGCGTCAAGGAGATCATGCTTGACAAGCACTTTGGTTCAGCCGGAAATACCATGGTAATAGAGGAGTTCATGACAGGACGTGAGGTATCAGTCCTTTGCTTCTGTGATGGAACAACGATCAAGCCTATGACTTCAGCACAGGATCATAAGAGAGCAAAGGATGGAGATCAGGGACTCAACACAGGCGGAATGGGAACATTCTCCCCAAGTCCTTTCTATACAAAAGAGATAGACGAGTATTGCATGGAGAACATCTACAAGCCAACCATGGCTGCCATGAAGGCAGAGGGCAGAGAGTTCAAGGGAGTTCTGTTCTGCGGACTCATGATGACACCAAATGGTGTTAAGGTTCTCGAGTACAATGCAAGATTTGGCGATCCTGAGGCTCAGGTAGTTCTTCCTCGTATGAAGAATGATATTATCGATGTCATGGAGGCATGTATCGACGGAACACTTGATAAAGTTGATCTTCAGTTTGAGGACAATGCGGCAGTGTGCGTAGTTCTTGCATCAGACGGATACCCTGTATCATATGAGAAGGGCTATCCTATACATGGACTTGAGAAGTTTGACGGCAAGGATGACTACTTTGTATTCCATGCCGGCACAAAGTTTGACGGTGATCAGATCGTGACAAATGGCGGCCGTGTACTCGGTGTTACAGCAAAGGGCAAGGATCTTTTCGAGGCTCGTGCGAATGCATATGCTGCGACAGAGTGGATCACATTTGACAACAAGTACATGAGACATGATATAGGTAAGGCTATAGACGAGCAGTAATCTATAGATATATATTTACGGAAGAGGTTTTGAGAGAATTTGTCTCAAAACCTCTTTTGTATTCCTGTAATATATATGTTATAATGAAGCACGCTGATGCGTGCGTAGGTCATCGCGCTTACGCACGACGACATATGCTATAATGAAGCGCATAAAATCCTAGATTATTTAGATTTGAGGTGGACTGAATGAAATTACCGTACAGCAAAGAATCTGACATAGTTATAAAAGAGGCAAACAGGGTGGCGAGGAAGCTTGGACAGAATTTTGTCGGAAGCGAGCATTTTATCGTTGCACTGGCATCTGTAGCAGATACAACAGCGTACAGTATTCTGAACGAGAATGGTCTGGATATAGTTAAGATCATAGATGCGTTGAAGTATACATTGGAACCCGGTGGAGTAGTCACAGGGGAGAGAGACAAATATACGATGAGCGCAAGAAGGATTCTCGATGACTCACAGTATGAGGCGAGAAGACTCAATTCCCAGGAGGTGGGAACAGAGCATATCCTTCTGGCACTTATAAAGGAGACAGACTGTGTAGCTGTAAAGCTTATGGCATCAGAGAATGTAAATATCCAGAAGGTGTACACAGACATACTTCTGGCCTGTGGAAGCGATGCGAATACGGCAAAGAGAGAATATGCAGCACTGAAAAAGTCGAGAAATAAGAGCAAGACATCCACACCTACACTGGATCAGTATTCCAGAGATCTGACAGAGGAAGCACGGATGGGCAATATGGATCCGGTCATCGGACGTACAAAAGAGATAGAGAGAGTCATGCAGATACTCAGCAGACGAATGAAGAACAATCCATGTATGGTCGGAGAGCCGGGTGTTGGAAAGACTGCTGTTGTGGAGGGCATAGCATATCTCATAGCCCACGATGAAGTGCCAGATACTGTAAAGGGTAAAAGGCTTCTTTCGCTTGACCTTTCAAGCATGGTTGCCGGTTCCAAGTACAGAGGAGAGTTTGAGGACAGGATAAAGAAGGTCATCGGAGAGGTCATATCGGATGGCAATATCATATTGTTTGTGGATGAGCTCCACACACTCATAGGGGCGGGAGGCGCTGAGGGCGCAATAGATGCGTCCAATATACTGAAGCCGTCCCTGTCACGCGGCGAGATCCAGATGATAGGTGCTACGACTCTGAACGAATATCGGAAGTATATAGAGAAGGATGCGGCCCTTGAGAGAAGATTCCAGCCGGTGTACGTGGATGAGCCTACAAGGGATGAGGCAGTGGAGATACTCAAGGGACTCAGACCATGCTATGAGCAGCATCACAATGTCGATATAAGCGATGATGCGGTTGAAGCTGCGGTGGATCTGTCCATCAGATATATAACAGACAGATTCCTGCCGGACAAAGCCATAGATCTTATGGATGAGGCATGCTCCAGAAAGAGGCTCGGATTCTCATCGGACAGACATAATTATGAGAAGAAAAAGGCTGTGGAGGCTGAGCTTACAACGCTCAACGACGATCTGGAGAAGGCACTCATGGCTGGCAATATAGAGGCGGCGGCAGAGGTGAGCGCGAGACAGAAGGAGCTTGCAAAGAAGAATGCAAGAAAGCAGTCTTCCAGCCAGAGAAATATCACAGTTCAGGAGAACGATATTGCGGATGTTGTGTCCGTGTGGACCAAGATCCCTGTGAGCAAGCTCACGGAGAAGGAGTCAAAGAAGCTTGAACGCCTTGAGAGTGAACTTCACAAGAGGGTAGTTGGCCAGGAGGAGGCTGTTACAGCCGTATCACGTGCTATCAAGAGAAGCAGAGTCGGACTTAAGGATCCGAAGAGACCGATGGGATCATTTCTGTTCCTCGGACCTACAGGTGTCGGTAAGACAGAGCTTTCCAAGGCTCTTGCAGATATAGTATTTGGAAGTGAGGATGCCCTGATAAGAGTTGACATGTCGGAGTACATGGAGAAGCACAGCGTGTCCAAGATGATAGGTTCACCTCCGGGTTATGTAGGCTTTGAGGAGGGCGGACAGCTCAGTGAGAAGGTCAGGACCAATCCGTATTCTGTTGTGCTGTTTGACGAGATAGAGAAGGCGCACAGCGATGTGTTCAACATTCTCCTTCAGGTACTTGATGACGGACATATAACGGATTCCCAGGGAAGAAAGGTGGATTTCAAGAACACCATCATAATCATGACCTCCAATACAGGGGCACAGGGTATAGTTGACCCTAAGCAGCTTGGATTTGTCACGGTAAGCGATGAGACAAAGGAACATGAGAAGATGAAGAGCAATGTAATGGATGAGCTCAAGAGAACCTTCAAGCCGGAGTTCCTGAACAGAATAGACGACATAATCGTGTTCCATGCCCTGAGCGAGGCAAATGTAAAGGATATAACCGGACTTATGTTAAAGGAACTTAAGAACCGTGTCCAGACACAGATGGATATTGAGCTTAAGTTCACCGACCATGCAAAGAAATATATCTTTGGAAAAGGCTATGACAAGAAGTATGGAGCAAGACCACTCAAAAGGGCTATTCAGACATATGTGGAGGATGTGCTTGCGGAGGCGATGCTTAGAGGTGATGTCAAAAAAGGTGATACAGTCACAGTGTCAACGAAGAAAAAGAAGGAAGCCGACGGAAAAACCACTGAGAAAATATCACTTACAGCGAAACAAAAGACAGAGGAATGATGTCGGATTAGATATTTGTGATGTGAGCATGATATACAGTAGTGCCAAGTGCGGAAAAATAGCAGTAGAAATTAATATGAAATATTGGTGAAAATGCATAATTTTGTAGAAAAAAAGGATGCATTACTGTATAATGAAAATCACTAACGGATAGTATACAGAGATTATTGATATATATCAGGATATTATTGCGATAGAGTTCAGATCATACAAAAACAACAGGAGGATAAGATCAATGTCAGTAGTAAATGAATTGATAAATGCACAGGGGGAGTCATTGGAATTCGGTAATTATGAGCTTGGAGCAAAGACCAAGAAGGACGGTTTTGAGTTCCAGGGAGATATCTACAAGATAAAGACTTTCAACGAGATCACAAAGCTTGAGAAGAACGGAATGTTCGTATATGAGTCAGTACCGGGAACAGCAGTACATGGTTTCAAGGCTGATGAGAACGATGTTACATTTGTAGTTGAGGGACCAGAGAATGCGTCCATCACACTTGAGCTTGAGCCTGAGACAGAGTACAAGGTTCACGTAGACGATGTATATGTCGGCAAGAACAAGACCAACCTCGGTGGCAAGATGAGCATAAGCGTAGATCTTGAAGAGGGCAGACCAGTCAAGGTTGATGTTAAGAGAGCATTTGACTAATATAGCATACACAGGAGATATTTATGGCAAAAGGAAAACAGGTGTTTTTTTGCCAGGAATGTGGATTCGAATCGACAAAATGGATGGGACAGTGTCCCGGCTGTAAAGCGTGGAATTCATTTTGCGAGGAGAAAGTGACAGTAGGCGCCAAGAGCCAGTCCGGTAGAAGGGCTGTCGTGGCGCCTACAAGCATTTTGGAGGTGGAGACCACCGACGAGACGCGTTTTACCACAGGAATAGGCGAATTAAACAGAGTATTAGGCGGCGGGATAGTGAGCGGATCCCTTGTGCTGGTGGGAGGAGATCCAGGTATAGGTAAATCCACCATATTGCTGCAGATGTGCAGGAATATGTCAGAGATGGGACAGAAGATACTTTATGTGTCAGGTGAGGAGTCCCTTTCACAGATAAAGATGAGGGCAGAGCGTATCGGAAATTTTACAAAGGATATGCTGCTTCTCTGTGTCAACAATCTCGAGGATGTGGAGGAGTATGTCAAGAAGGACACTCCAAAGGTCATTGTTATAGATTCCATACAGACCATAGTTACGGATGACGTGGAGTCTGCACCGGGAAGTGTATCCCAGGTAAAGGAAGTTACAGCCAGACTCATGAGGATGGCGAAGCAGACAGGGATCGCCATATTCATAGTAGGACATGTTACCAAAGAGGGAACCGTGGCAGGCCCAAGAACCCTTGAACATATGGTAGATACAGTTCTCTATTTCGAGGGCGAGCGTAATGCCGGGTTTAGAGTCCTTCGTGCAGTAAAGAACAGATTTGGCTCGACAAATGAGATCGGTGTATTTGAGATGAAGGGAACCGGACTTGCAGAGGTGAAGAATCCGTCACAGCTTATGCTGGATGGAAGACCTGATGACACATCCGGGTCTGTAGTAGTATGTACAATGGAAGGAACAAGACCGATATTGCTTGAGATCCAGGCTCTGGTGTGCCAGTCAAGCTTCAATCTGCCAAGAAGAACAAGTGTGGGACTCGACTACAACAGGGTAAATCTCTTGCTTGCTGTTCTTGAGAAGAGAGGCGGCATAGTTATGGCGGGCTGTGATGCATATGTGAATATAGCCGGAGGTATGCGCCTTGATGATCCGTCGGCAGATCTGGGAATAGTATTTGCTCTTGTATCAAGCTTCAAGAACCGTGCCATACCTTCTGATATGGTCATGTTCGGAGAGATGGGACTTTCAGGCGAAGTGCGTGGAGTGTCAGGTGCTGAGCAGAGAGTACGCGAGGCCGCAAAGATGGGATTTAAGACCTGCATCATACCGAGATCCAATCTGGACAATGTGAAGAAGATGAAAGACCTTGGAGACATGAAGGTGGTAGGTGTCGCAAATATACAGCAGGCACTGGAGTATATATAGAAGAAAATATTCAATCATATAAAGCACGATAATAGCGGTGAGCATGGCCACAGTATCATTTGGTATTGTGGCCAAAATTATTTCGTGTAAAATTCAATAAAAGTGCTTGACTTTGCCAAATGATGGTGGTATCTTATAAAAGCTGTCGCGTGAGACGGTGTCAAAAACTTCTATAAAGTATCAGATTTTGAGATTTATTCGTTATATAATCACCTGGTTATGATACGAAATCAGTTTATAAGAGCTGATGAAATAACTTGAAAAAAGATGAAAAAAGTTGTTGACATTAAAAAATGAATGTGATAGTATTTAGAAGTTGTCGCTGAGAGGCGAGAACACAAAGAACCTTGAAAAATTAACAACATGACAACCCTGAAATT
>NZ_QTXH01000005.1:148522-182580 GCF_003461545.1 Coprococcus sp. AF16-22 | reverse complement strand
AGGAAAAGTCATAGTGTCCTTGACAAAGGGTACACTTTATAAAACAGGTGAAATCTCAATCGGAATTGGTAAATGAGGTGAATTTATGATGTTACATTCATATCCGTTATTAATATCTATATATAAGGGAGAGGGACGAATGTTAATTGTTCCGCTTATTGACCATATTGCAGGATATTCGATTGATTCAGATTGGTTCATAAATTTATCAGATTTGGACAATGCTGTTTCTGTCGGTGAAGGTGTAAAAAGTGCTATTGATTACATAAGAAACAGTCCTTTATCTTCGCTGACGCCTAATGAGCGAAAAGAAAATGCTGCATGGAAGAAAAATACGAAATATAGAAGCCGAGTAGCTTTTTGGAAAAATAATCATTATGTTCGTGTTAAAATCACTGAAGATAATCAGTATATAATACATTCGATGAAAAAATCACATAAAAGACAATATGCATATGATGAAATCATCAAAGAATTTATACTATTTGCTGATGCAGATGCTGAGGAAATAGGCAAAGCGGTTATTGAGTCTTTTATGGAATCAGAACGATATTACAACATGGGTTAGAGTTTGGTTGTAATAATATATCATACATGATATTGGGAGCTTATGCTGAGCCTATAAGTATAAATTACAGGAGGGTTCAAATGGGATTATTTGATAGATTTAAGAGGACATCAAAGGAAAGTTTATTAGGATATTTGCAAAATAGCATTTCAGATAATTCTAGTCTGGAACACATAGTAAGCGTGTTTGAAGAGATGTGTAATATGCCACTTAAAGAAGATATGATTTTATTTGAAACAGGAACCTATTCTTTTACAGGAAAACCTATGTTTAACTTTTCTTTTGTTAGACAATTTCCTAATGATGAGGAAGAGTATTATCAAATTCACGTGGATGTGTTATATATTCCAACGGAAGAAAATAAAGATTTTCAACGAACTATATGGAATGAGGACATTGAAGAAGATATATTCAGCTATATCAAAAAGACTCCTGAGTTTAATTTCTGTAAAGATAAGGTATTCAGCAAAATAGAAATATATTTGGATGAAACCTAACGTGAAAATCGGAATTTATCAAGCTGCTAATTTTGAAAATTTCTTTGAAAAACTATTGACTCCTACGCAACGTAATAGTTTACGATGTGTTTATCGAGAGGAGGAAATGACAATGATGACAGTGAATGAGGTAAGTAAATTAACAGGAGTGAGTATACGCACTCTGCAGTATTATGATACCATTGGTCTCTTAAAACCTATTGAATATACAGAGTCAGGTTATAGGTTGTATGACGATACATCCTTGGAAAGGCTGCAACAAATTTTACTGTTTAAAGAATTGAAATTTCCGCTTAAGGAGATTAAAAAGATAATTGATGCCCCTAACTTTGACAGGAACAAAGCATTAGAGCAGCAGATTGAATTGCTAACTATGAAAAAAGAGCATCTTGAAAATCTTATTAGTTTCGCTCGAGGAATAAAAGGAATAGGAGTGAAATATATGGATTTTAAAGTATTTGATACAACAAAGATTGATGAGTATTCTAAACGAGCAAAAGAACAATGGGGACAAACCTCTGAGTATAAGGAGTTTGAAGAGAAAACAAAGAACTGGACGAAAGACGATGAAGCTACTGTTGCAAATGAGTTTATGCAATTATTTGTTGAATTCGGACAAATGAAAGAAATGGATCCAGAAGATGAACAGGTGCAGTTGCAGGTAAGGAAACTTCAGGATTACATTACAGATCATTTTTATATATGTTCTGATAAGATTTTATGCGGTCTTGGAAGAATGTATGACGGTGGAGGAGAACTTACGGAAAATATTGATGATGTTGGAGGAGTTGGCACAGCAGAGTTTGCAAGTAAAGCTATTGATATATTTTATATGAGCAGAAGGTAACTTCCAGTTTGGAGAATTGAAAAAAATGGGATTTACCTATTAAGACATATAAACTGTTGACAATAAAGCTCCTATATAGTATGTTTTTAATAAACTACTATATAGGAGCTTTTGTATGGAAATGAATGGAGGATTTCTTGTCACCAAAATAAAACAGCTTGGAGACCGGATTTTCGAGAAGATTCTCAGTGAAAAGAATATTGATGCATTTAATGGAGCTCAGGGGCGTATTCTTTATGTGCTGTGGCAGGAGGATGGTATCTCAATCAGGTCACTCTCGACTAAATGCGGATTAGCGATAACATCTCTTACTACGATGCTGGAAAGAATGGAAAATCAAGGGCTGATAAGCCGTGTTCAGTCTGAAACGGACAAAAGGAAAACACTCCTGTTTCTGACTGAGAAAGCACATGCCTTGAAGGGCGAGTACGATTCTGTATCTGATGAGATGGGCAGTATTTACTACAAAGGTTTTTCAGAGGAAGAAATTACCCGGTTTGAGGAATGCCTCGACCGCATCAGAAAGAATCTTGAGGAGTGGCAGAAGTCATGAGTATTTGTATCAAAGATCAGATTCAGAACATGAATATCGTCATTGGCTGCACAGTGGGGTGTACATATTGCTATGCCCGCAACAACGTGAAACGCTGGCATATGATTGATGACTTCTCTGACCCTGAATTCTTTCCGGGTAAGCTCAAGATGATGGAAAAGAAACGTCCGAAGAACTTTCTTCTTACAGGGATGAGCGATCTCTCCGGATGGAAGCCGGAATGGAGAGACGAGGTATTTGCAAAGATCCGTGAAAATCCACAGCATCAGTTCCTGTTCCTTACCAAGCGACCTGATTTGCTGGATTTTGATACCGATCTGGAAAACGCATGGTTTGGCGTTACGGTGACGAGGAAAGCAGAACTGTGGCGTATCGACGCCCTTCGGAAAAATGTCAGAGCAAAACATTACCATGTTACCTTTGAGCCGTTATTCGACGATCCCGGCACAGTTGACCTTTCCGGAATCAATTGGATCGTTGTTGGCACCATGACCGGAGCTCAGAGCAGGAAGATTCATACGGAGCCGGAATGGGCATGGTCTCTGGCGGACCAGGCACATAAGCTCGGCATTCCGGTGTTTATGAAGGAAGACCTTGTCCCTATCATAGGGGATGAAAATATGATTCAGGAAATGCCGGAAGAATTTAATAAAGTGTTAGAGGAACAGAAATCATGGAAGAAGTAATAAATGGAATCCTCATTCGTGAGGTGGAAACAAAGAACATCATGACTAAGTCTAGTCTGCCGGTAGGCGGTTACTCGGTCAATCCCTATGTAGGCTGTACACATGCCTGCAAGTATTGCTATGCTTCTTTTATGAAGCGCTTTACCGGGCACAAGGAGGAATGGGGCACTTTCCTTGATGTGAAGCATTGGCCGGAAATTAAAAATCCGAAGAAATATGCCGGACAGCGGGTGGTCATCGGTTCTGTGACAGATGGCTACAATCCACAGGAGGAGCAATTCGGGAATACCAGAAAACTTCTGGAGCAGCTGATCGGCAGTGACGCAGATATTCTGATCTGCACAAAGTCGGATCTTGTGGTACGGGATATTGATCTGTTGAAGAATCTTGGACGTGTAACCGTTTCATGGTCGATCAACACACTAGATGAAAATTTCAAGAACGATATGGATTCTGCTTCGAGCATTGAGCACCGTATCGCTGCTATGAAGCAGGTATATGAGGCAGGTATCCGTACAGTCTGTTTCGTATCCCCGGTATTCCCCGGTATCACGGATTTTGAAGCAATCTTTGAGCGGGTAAAGAATCAGTGCGATCTGTTCTGGCTCGAAAATCTCAATCTTCGAGGCGGTTTCAAAAAGACAATTATGGATTATATCGCCGGAAAATATCCTGATCTTGTACCACTTTACGACGAGATCTATAACAAGCATAACCGCAGCTACTTTGAAGCACTTGAAGTAAAAGCTGAGAAAATGGCTAAGAAGTATGATTGTGCCTTTGTGGATAATGAAATGCCTTATGGCAGAGTCCCGCAGGGACATCCGGTGATCGTAGATTATTTCTATCATGAGGAAATCCGTGGGACAGAGAATACCGGAAAAAGAAATCGTTAATCTAAACGAAAATTAAACTGATGATGGTGGAGAGATTTATTTATCGCCATTTGAAATCGAGAAGTTCTTGTTTGAAAAATAGAGAAATTGTAAAATTGAAGAAAAAAGAAATGCACAGTTCTTAGCTTATCGGGAACTGTGCATTTTTGTAAATAAATACTTTTAATTAGCCTATTACGGCGTCCTCTGCTGTAAAATGTTCCAGAGAATTTTCTTTTACCTGAATGCAGATATAAGTAATTCCGGAAATATCGGATGCAAAAAACTGACGCTTTGCAGCAGGTGCGATTTTTATCCAGTCTCCAGTTGAAAGGCTGATTTCTTCTCCATCAATTATGGCCTTGCCGTTACCTGAAAGAATTCCATAGATTTCTTCATTTTCTTTATGAGAATGAACAAATGGGACATTTGCTCCTGCAGGTAGTTCGTTTAAACTGATTTCTGCACCTGTTAAAGACAACTTTTCATGCAGCTCAATTCGGTTTTCCTTTCCAATAGTTGTTTTTGTGTAATTTGCCATAATAACCTCCATAGTTAATTTGTAGTTTCTGGTTGCTTGGTATTAGTATAGTGTGAGACACATACAAAAACAAGTACGCACCTTTTTGTAACTGTGCACTCAAAAATGAATGTGTTACAATAGACTCGGAGGTGAGAATTATGCGAGCAAAAGAAGAATTACCGGAATGCCCAGTTGCAACAGCAGTATCTCTCATCGGAGGAAAATGGAAATTGCTGATTTTGCGTAACTTGAAAGAGCGTCCATGGAGATTCAATGAGCTACTACGAAGTATAGATGGTATTTCACAAAAGGTTTTGACAGATAGTTTAAGACAAATGATGAGTGATGGGCTGGCATATCGCCACGATTACCATGAGCAGCCACCGAGAGTTGAATACGGCTTAACGGAACTCGGAACAAAAATGCTTCCAATTGTTAATTCACTTGCTGACTTTGGTAACTACTATAAATCAATTATTGAACAAAATTAAGGACGTTAGTATTTGAAAAACTCGAACAATTCCAGTTTTTGAAACTGAGAAATCGAAATTTAGGGAGGTACAAGAATGATAAATTTAGTGGCACTTCCGTGCCTCTGTGTAGATGTTTTTGATGGAACAGATGAATTGCGTGCAGGTGGTGAAGCCCTTAATTTTGCAGTTCATGCATCAAAATTTGAGGAGTTTAATGTTTCAATATTGGGTGCGGTTGGACAGGATTCCTACGCAAAATTTATTATGGATTCTGTTTCTGATAAGAGAATAGATGTAAGCCATGTAAGAGTTGAAGAGGATAAAGTAACTGCAAATAATCGTACATATCTTACGGCTGACGGTGACAGATATTACAAAGATGATTCATGGACGGGTGATATTGTTGATAAAATGATATTGAATCAAGACGAATTGGACTTTATAAAAAAATCAGAGGTTGTATTTATACATTTCTGGGCAGGCTGTTTTGAACAAATTATAGATTTAAAAAAGAATAATAACTTCAGATTGGCTGTGGATTTTGTAGAATATCGTAATTTTAAGGAGATGGAAAAATATGCACCATATATAGATTATTTCCTGATTAGTGGAGAGGAATCAATTCTTCCGATATTTGAAGCATTTTCCAAGAAGTATAAAGGACTATTTAATGCATCTTTAGCTGATAAAGGAAGTGTTACATATTATAATGGTGAAAAGTATTTTGTCCCGGCTGATGAAGCTTTAGAAATAGTTGATACTACTGGTTGCGGAGATAGCTATCATGCAGGCTTTGTGTGTTCTCATATGTTAATTGGTGATATTTACGAGGCTATGAGAGTTGGTACAGAATTTGCAACAGAGACATTGTCTCATTATGGTGGCTTTTAATTCGATTTGTAAGGAGAAACAATATGACAGGGTTTATTATATGGTCACTTTTCGGAGTGTTTATAATTGGATTATGAATAAAAGATATGTTTTCTAAGAATCCGGTTGTGAAGAAAAGTAAATAAACTTCAGTTTTTGAAACTGAGAAATCGGGATTTATAAAGGAGAATATTGATGAAACTATTTTTATGTTCGCACTTTTCAAGTGTAGGAAGTCTGATAAAGGAAGAAATTGAAAATAAGAAAGTCGCATTTATTCCAACAGCTTCGTTGCGTGAAGGCTACACCGGTTATGTCGGCTCGGCTCGAAAATTATTCAAAAAGTTGGGAGCAATCGTAACTGAAATTGATATTTCAACGGAGGCTTATTCAACGATACAGTCTGTTTTTGAAGATGCAGATGTGATATATTTTACCGGCGGAAATTCTTTCTTTCTTATGGACCAACTCCGTAAAACAAGAACTGATGGGTTGCTAAAAAAGGAATTGGCAAATGGAAAATTGATGATCGGCGAGTCGGCAGGCGCAATTATATGCGCTCCAAGCATCCAATATATCGAGCAAATGGATGAAAAGCCGGAGGACTACTCACAAGAAGATGATGCAGGGCTTGATTTGATTGATTTCTATGTTCTTCCGCATTATCTTACAGCACCATTTAAGAAAGTTACCGAGAAAATAATGACTGAGTTTTCGGATTTGAATCTATGCCCTATTAACAACCATCAGGGAATTGTAATTGATGGTGAAGGTTCAAAGGTTATTTGCAAAGACTAATTTGAAAAATCCTTTTTTGAAACTGTAAAATCGAAATTTTCTTGATGATGGAGGATGCGTATGGAACATAAGGGCACAATTAGAATAGAAACAGATAGATTAGTTCTTAAACGACATGTATTAGATGATGCAGAAATCATGTTTAAAAACTGGGTAACAGAAAAAGATGTAACAAAGTTTTTAAGTTGGCAACCGCATAAAAATGTCGACGAGACAAAGCAATTACTAATTGATTGGATAGAATCGTATGATAAGCAGGATTTCTATTTTTGGACAATTGAGTTAAAAGATTCGCATGAACTGGTTGGAGATATATCAGTAGTAAGTCTCGATGAGGCAACAGAAAGTGTGGAGCTCGGGTATGGTATTGGAAGCAGATGGTGGGGAAAAGGTATAACTGCAGAAGCAGGAAGGGCATTGGTAAAATTCTTTTTTGAAGAAGTAAAAGTCAAACGTGTATATGCAAAGCATGCTGCAGGTAATCCAAACTCAGGAAGTGTAATGCAGAAAATGGGAATGAAAAAAGAAGGAATAATTAGGCAGTCGGGAACCTGTAATCAAGGTATTGTGGATGAAGTTTATTATTCCATACTTAGAAATGAGTATTTTAGTAATGATAATTGATGAAAAAATCTAATTTAGCGACACACTCGAAAATTTCAGTTTTTGAAACTGAGGAATCGGGATTTAAGGAGGTCTTGTATGAAGAAAATCGTATGTACAATGCTATGTATTATGCTTTTATTTGGTTTGAGTGCTTGTGGTGGAGATGTCAGTGAAGAGAAAACTCATAATGTTGAATCTGAGAGCTATTCAGAAGAGGATATTAAAGCCGCTATTGACACAATAAAAAAGGAGTTTAAGAGTGACTGGAAAGGATGCACTCTCACAGAAATTTACTATGCCGGAGATGACTGCACGAAAGATTATAAAGATTGGGCAGACAGAAACAATGCAGATGAAGTCATTGTTTTATTATCTTCATTCGATGTTGATTCATCTGGTGGAAACGGGTCTTTGAATCCAAATAGTACATACAGTGATTGGAAGTGGATTTTAGTTAGAACAGATGGCGGAAAGTGGCAGCATGTTGACCATGGATATTAAGTCAAATTCCTGTTTTTGAAACTGAGAAATCGGAATTTGTGAGGGAAAGAAATGAAGAAAAATACTCCAAGCGATGATGAAATAAAGAATTATAGCCATAAGAAGATGACATTGCCATTGATGGAACATGCTTCTGAAGAAATGAAGGAACCTGTATGGAAGCTTGTTAAAAAGTTAGCGTCTTATGCTCGTGTACCGGGCGCTATGTCAGATTTTAAGAAAATGGCGGTGTTCGCTGAGGATGATGCAATTGTCGATGTAGTTCTGGATACATTACAGGATATGAAATATCCTTTTAAAAACACAGATTTTATACCGGATATCATGGGCTATTATTACTCGATTGCATTGATTTCGCAAAGCATGCATAGAAGGGAAGAAACGATTAAGCTGTTCAATGAGCTTGTTGATTATGCAATCAGTATTAAATCTAACAGCGCATTGCCACTTGCGAGAAATATGGATGTTTTGTCAAAGGAATATCCCGATCTGTCAGATTTATTTGAAAAAGCAAAGACTATCTATAGATTTGATGCAATAGATAGTATAAAAGAAAGGGTGCCTATACAGGTCAATAAGCTTTATCACGATTATACAAATGCAGATAAAATAGAAGCAGAATACATTAATGTTGAAAATCCTGAGGATGGTAAGGTTTTTGTCGAAGTGGATGAAAATGGATATGTCGTAAGAATAGTAGAAAAGGGGAAAAACATTTATACAAAGATATTTAAACATTATAGCTATGACATGATTAATTATGCGATAGTCAGAGATGTTTTGCTGAGAAAACACATGGAAGAAATGCGAATCAATGATATTGCGGATGCAAGAGTTGTCGAAGCTACGAGAACGGATCTTAAGAAACTGTATAGTGATATTGAGATATCTGTAAATAATAAGGAGTTTGCATATATATTAGATGGGCATGAAAAATTCAATAATACTGATTTACCGAAGGATGTCCAAGACTTTCTGGAAGAAATATATAATGATGAAGACTTGAAAGATGCATTTTTCGATTGTGATATTGAAATCTATGATGAGGCATGGGTTAAGGATCTTGAGGAGGATGATTCGTGGTTTGAAGATCTTATGGGATCGGGAGAATCCAGTTATAAGAATATTAAACCGTTTGCACGTGACGGCTTAGGTGGATTATGGGTAGTGTTAGATGATGAAATGATCGGATATATCGGTACAGAGGGCGAATGTGGAATCCTAGCCCGCAATATAAATGAGTTCATGAATATTGTTGCGGTACAGAGAGGATATATAGATGATTTCTGTAATGCTGATATATTAAAATCTGTGGATGCATTTATAGAGGAATATGAAGAACCTCGTGATTCAGATTATAATAGGGAATTTAATAGATTTATAAAGAAGCATGGTTTTACTAAAGATTTAAAGAAAATATATGAATATATTATAAAAGGAGTCACAATAAAACCGTTTTTCCAAGTCGTCGCTACAGATGATGAATATGAAGATTCCTACTCAATACTTGGAAGCGATGATGGACAAGAAGCATTGAAGTCTCTTATAGAGATGCTTGAATAAGTTTGGATTATTTCCTGTTTTAGGTGGAAAGTTGTAAAAGAACTCGATAACTTCCAGTTTTTGAAACTGAGAAATCGGAATTTTTATGTGTAAAGGAGAAACGAATGAAATTACTTGTGATAGATATACAAAAAGGAATAACAGATAGTAGACTTTTTAATTTTGAAGCGTTTATTGATGATACTATAAGAATTATAAAAGCAGCTAGAGATAATCAAATAGAGGTTATCTATTTTCAACATGATGATGGACCAGGAACGGGGTTTTCAATCGGTGATGAAGACTTTGAAATTGCAGAACAAGTGATTCCCAGGGAAGGGGAAAAGATATTTATAAAAAATATCAATAGTTGTTTTGGAAATAAAGATTTTACGGATTATGTTAAAGATGATAATACATTAATGATAGTGGGACTACAGACAAACTTCTGTATAGATGCAACTGTGAAATCTGCTTTTGAGAGAGGATATAAAGTAATTGTTCCACAAGGGGCAAATTCAACATTTGATAACGACTATATGACTGGAGAAGAAACATATAAATATTACAATGATATGATGTGGCCAAAGAGATTTGCTACATGTGTATCCGTTGATGAAGCAATTAAATTGATGGAAAGTTCAATCGGAAGTTGTGTGAGGGATTAAGATGAAAAATATAAGGTTTTATGAGGCGGAGAAATATAAAACGGCAGATTACGAAATAGTAGATGAGAAAATATATAAAACATATGAAACTGGGTCAGAGAGTGATGATTATCTCGGATTAGAGCAGTTGGATGATAATGCTTTAGCTGAAAAGCTAAAACAGGTCGAGGGCTGGGAATATGGAGCAGGAGAAATGCTCGAAGATTATTTAATACTTAACTATGAGGGAAGAAAGTATTATAGAGATATTGAGGATGTAGGCACGGATAACGATATCGTCATGGTTAATATGGATGATCCCTCAAATTCTCCAAAGGAAATCTTTGTAACCTCAATAGTTTTTGAAGCAGAGCCGGATTTGGGTGAAAATTCTCCTTCGGAGCCAGTGATATCCCAGTACCCGCTTGAAGATATTTTAGATAAGTTTTATGTATATCTGCACGATGATTATGTAGACGAAAACACATCTGATACAATAAATTCATATGTAGAGTTTGCCAGCGAAGATATTGAAGACATACGAGCTGTTCTCTCGATATTAGGGAAACATGTTTATAATGTTGATGAAGGTGACTATATCGATATCAAGATTGAACCAGTATAGAACAGAGTTATAAATTCTAGTTTGCCGAAATATCTTTCTAACTTTCCCTATTTTACAGGATTTTCAGCCCATTCATTAGTGAAATGATATGTATTTTCCCTTATTTTTGCCCTTATGAGATAATCGTAAGGGAAATAAGGGAAAGTTTTATTTAGTCGTTGCCTGCCACTTTATCAAGTAACTTTGCGGATTCCCGCTTGGCTTTTCTTGTGGAATGGGCGTAGACATTCATTGTGGTACTGACATCTGAGTGTCCTAACAGTTCCTGTACATCTTTCGGAGCTGCTCCATTTGCCAGAAGGTTGCTTGTGTAGGTGTGTCGCAACTGGTGAAAATGAAATCCTTCAAATCCATCCAGTTTCTGAGCAATCTTCCTGCAAACAATTCCTAACGTGCTTGGCAGTTCCAAACTTCCATCCGGTCTTAAGCAGACAAAGGATATTTCCTTATAATCTTCTGGAACATTCTCTGTTCCGTCCAGATGATAGAACTCATAGTAAACTCTGTTTTTGTCTTTTACTTCTCTGTAGTAGTTTTTGTGGTAAAGTTCTCCGTACTGCATTCGGTTTTTAAGTTGTTCCTTTCGGGCATTGCGAAGAATCTCTGCCAGTGTATCTCCAAAATCAACAATCCTTACCTTTTTTCGTTTGGTTGGTCCGATGATATTCTTGTGCCTTGAACCATCATATCGGATACTGCGTCTGATCGTAAGGCACTGTTCTTCAAGATTTACATCCTGCCATGCCAGACCACAGGCTTCACCGATACGAAGTCCTGCATAATAAGCTATCTGGATTGGAAGTATTGCCGGTGGATTGTAATCCTGTAGAAATTCAATCAGTCTTTCATAATCCTCTCGTGGAATTGGCTGTATATCGCCATCCATGTCATCATCAGAAAACAGGTCAACCTCATCCGTCTGGTATTTCAGCTTAATATACTGCATCGGATTGAAAGTGATATATTGCTTTGGTGATACTGCAAACCGGAATGACTGCTGTAATACTGCCGAGAAAGAACGAATGTAATCTTTGCTGTAACCTTTTCTTTCTGAACCATCTGGATAAGTGCCACCAAAGGAAAGCAGATCGAAGAAGGCTTGTAAATGCTCAGATGTTACATTTTTCAACTTTCTCTCTGAAATTGGATGCTTCTTGATGTTGGTAATAGCACCAAGGTAATTCTGGACTGTCCCATTACTGAGAGTACCGGTCTTTAATTCTTCCTCTGCCCATATATCAAGTAATTCTCCAACTGTAATATTTTCCGACTTTGCAATGAATTTCTTGCTTTCGTAATCGTCCATTGCCTGACGGAGCAGTTTTTCCGTTTCACTTTTGCTTTCTGTTCCAGCGTATTCTTTCTGAACCAGATTGCCGCTTGCATCTTCTACATAGAAGCGGTAGTACCATTTCTTTCCTTTTTTTCTTACAGATCCTTTTGCCATAATCGTGTGTCTCCTTTCGATATCAGACAATCGGAACTGATGAAATGCTTCTTGCGTGTAGGCATCTTATGGACAAGTCCATAAGCCAATTCGCCGCTCGTCAAATCTGTAAACAGCCTGACTTGCTCGTGCTCATTGTATCATAACTCCGGTTGTCGTTCTATACCGAATCGGAATCCTCATACAAAACTTCTGATAAAAGATTTTCAAGCCTTTGTTCTGCCATTTCCGGTTTCTTGGAATAGAGCCTTACAATATCTGCCATATCATTAAAGGCATTAACGGTATGGGTGATCTCCCGGAGAAACATAATCTCGTTATATTCATCATTCGATTCAAATCCCATTGCCTTTGCAATATCCGCTTCATTCGTGTTGCCCTTGTAATTCTTGCAGGCAAACTGGAATGATTCAAGAAACAGGTTATATTGCTTTAACATCAACAGCAGTAAATCTTTGGAAAAAGCATCTTCCTTTTTACTAAGGTCGAGAGGTAACTGTTTGAGAATATCGCCCATTGCATCACGAATCTGTAATTCTTTCTTATCCGTAATATCGGTTTCGTATTCATCGGTTTCCCCCTTGAGCCATTCAATAGATACATGAAGTGCTTCCGAAAGACCTTCCAGCACCATCTTTTTGGTATTGTCAATCGAACCATTCTCATAACGCAGGATTGTGGAAGCGGTAACTCCCATCTTCTCTGCAACATAAGGCTGTGTCAGATTTAATTCCAGACGACGCTGTTTTGCCCTGCTACCTATCAGCTTGCGTAGTTCTTTATCTTTCATGCTGATTGCCTCCTTTTTCGGTATGTATGAATTATAGCATGTACCTCACATAATTGCAATATGCAATATAATAATTATTTTTAAAATTTCATAACGCTTGACAACACAATATAAAACCGCTATACTAACAGCACAACAAAAATTGCATAATGCAATTTATAAGGAGGTGACAAGATGACGGAAAGAAAGATTGCATTATCCATCGAGGAAGCAGCCGACTATACAGGAATTGGCAGAAACACTTTGAGAAAGCTGGTTGAATGGAAGAAGCTTCCGGTATTAAAGGTCGGAAGAAAAGTCCTTATTAAAACTGACATTCTGGAAAAGTTCATGGAAGCCAACGAGGGGCGTGATCTGAGGGATAAAGGAAATGTAAAAGCTGTCACAAGAAATGTGGCAACTTAAAAAGGCGGCTTCCTAAGAAACCGCCAAAGGTTCTATCAGACCGAAGCCATGATATACCTACACGCAAGAGGATTATACCATGTGCTTCTCCTGATATGCAACCGGGAACTGTTGTTTATCGGAAAAAGAAAGGATGAAGACGATATGGCGAAATCAACAAAGACTTATGAAGAAAGAATACGTGCATTAGAGAAAAAGGAACAGGAAAGCATTGAAGCTACAAAAAAGCTCATTGCACAGCGGAAGGAACTGGAAAAGCGAAAGAAAGCAGAGGAAAGTAAAAAACGAACCCATAGGCTCTGTCAGATTGGTGGCGCAGTGGAATCGGTTCTTGGCTGTCCGATTGAGGAGGAAGATTTACCAAAGTTGATAGGCTTCTTAAAAAGGCAGGAAACAAACGGAAAGTTTTTCTCAAAGGCGATGCAGAAAGAGCCACTTACAGATATGGAGGAAGTGTAATGGCGGAGGGAGTGGTTTTTCCATTCCCTTCATTGCCTTTGAATGAAGGGCGCACTTATGGACAACCAGAGGTCGTCCTTATAAGTTTGCCACAAGTGGCAACCGGTCTGCGCTTACGCTTGCCGGGCTCGTTCCGTCGGCGGGGCTTTCAGCCAGACCTGCTCATGCCGCAGGGGGCACTCTTGCGCAGAGGGCGTTCCGACAGCTTCACTTCTGCCAAACCAGAAGAAGATGCTGTCGGAAATCAATGCCGGATACGGCAGAAAGGGGGAATCGTATCATGGCGATATTTCACTTTACAGTAAAGATTGTCGGGCGCAGTAAAGGAAAATCTGTCATATCCGCATCGGCATATCTTAATGGAGATGTGATGAAGAATGAGGAAACAGGCAGAATCAGTTACTATACTTCCAAAAAGGAAGTCGTCTACACCAGTCTGATGATGTGCGAAAATGCACCTCCTGAATGGCTGCATGTACCGGAAGAAAATATAAAAAGGTTTCAACAGTCTATCCGTTATAAAAGAGCGGATGATAAAGATGCCGCACTGGAAAAGTTTAAAATCACATTTCAGAAACAGCGTCTATGGAATGAGGTATTGAAGATAGAAAAAAATGCAGATGCACAGCTTGGACGCTCATTTGAATTTTCCCTGCCGAAAGAATGGAGCAGACAGGAACAGATTGATTATACAACCGAATATATTCAAAAGACTTTCGTGGACGAGGGAATGTGTGCCGACTGGAGCATACACGATAAGGGCGACGGGAACCCACATGTGCATTTACTTGTAACCATGCGACCATTCAATCCAGACCACTCATGGGGCAACAAGGAAGTCAAGGACTGGGATTTTGTCAGAGATACTGACGGAAATATCGTGGTTGATGAATCCCACCCGGACTGGTGGCAGGATAAGAAAAATCCAGACCGTCATGGAATCCGTATTCCGGTACTTGATGAAAACGGAGTACAGAAAGTCGGGGCAAGAAACAGAAAACAATGGAAAAGGGTTCTGACTGACGCTACAGGCTGGAACAATCCAAAGAATTGTGAGTTATGGCGAAGCGAATGGGCAAAGATGTGTAACCGGCATTTATCCATAGACAATCTGATTGACCACCGCTCTTATGAAAGACAGGGCAAATTGAAAGTCCCTACGATTCATGAGGGTGCAGATGCAAGGAAGATTGAGGAAAAATATCTCACCGGGCAGATAAGGAAAGGTTCATGGAAGGTCGAGGAAAACCAGATGATAAAAAAACAAAATGCACTGCTGCAAAAGGTAATTGCAACCTTTGGTAAGGTATCCGGTGCATTGTCGATGTGGAGGGAGTGGTTGAATGACATTAGAAGAAAGCAAAGAAGTAATTCCCATGATGGAAGCAATGATTACACAGATAGAGGAACAGCAGAATATCATGGCAGAGATGCTTCAGGAGATACAGGAAAAGGACGAGAAGCTGATGTGCTTTCAGGAGCAGGAAGAACGATTGCAGCAATTAGAGAAAGAATTGTCAGAGCTGCTACAAATCTTACCGGATACAGAAGAACTGTTGATGCTTCTGGAAGAAAAGACAGACCAGATACAGAAACTCACAGACGAAAATCAGCAATGGCAGGAATTGGCACAGAAATTAAACAGCGAGAACCGGCTATTGCAGAAACAGAACAGCGAATTACTGAACTTGAACAGCAATTAGAGAAAGGAAGGTTGATTGATGAACGAATTAAGAAACTCAAAGAGCGACGATCAACTGGAAGAGTTGCTTCTGCTGACAGAGCAGATGCAGGAAGAACTCGACCAGAAAGACCGTACTATCAGGGAACTGAAAGTGCAGCTCGACGAATCGCTGACCTTGAACGAGAAGTTAAACAGCGAGAACAAAACAGAGAACATTCAAGCCTTAAAGAACGACTTGAGGAAAACAAAAGAATTGTTGCAGAGCGAGAAAGAGAAAACACACACCGTCCAAGCCATGATAGAGGAATGTCGAGATAAGCAGAGACAGGCAGAACAGGAACGGGATTATGCACTCTCCCATCAGAAAAAAGTAGAGATACCGGTTGAAAAGCCGGTACTCTATCAAAAGTGCGGGAATTGTAAACAGACAGCTTATCTGAAAGCCAAGGAAAAGTATGATATGCAGAGGGAAAAACTGGCAGGCAGATATAAAACAAAAACAGCCATGTATGAAGCATTGATGTTTCTGCTGATATGGTATTCCGTATCAACTACTCTTTTTCAGATGATACGGTCAAAAATATTTATTTCTGATTGCGTGGTATTCTTTGATACAATCGCAACTTTCACACAGACCATTGCTGGCTGGGTTGTACTGGCAGGAAAGAACGTGGCACAGATTAGTAATGGAATATCCAATCCTGTCGTTGCCGGAATTGTATATTGGCTGATAAGAATACTGATCTGCGGTGGATGTTTGGTGGGTGCTGGAATACTTGTAGCATTTATAGAGATAAAGATTGCAGAGTTATATAAGAAGTGCTGTTGGGATATGATTACCATAATGGTAATACTTATAAGCATGGCAACAGCTATCTACTTTGGGAAGTGGATAAAGACAACATTGCCAATCAATCTGCTATTTCTCTTATTATTCGTGCAACTGGTATATGTTGGAATCAGGTGGTATGTAAAGGGATGGCGAGAAACAAGGGGATATCATTAAAACAAAAATACCGATATTTTATTGGTACTATATGTCTTTACTTTCGTGCTAATATATATTATCATATTAGCACGAAAGGAGAAAGCATATGACTCAGTTTGAAAAATTAGATTTGTTGTTGCGTGAATGTGGAGGGACAATTCAGACATTTCAAGTTCTAAATAATGGAATTAGTAAGTCTGTGTTTTATGCATATGTGAAGGAACGAGGATTAGAACAAGCTGCTCATGGTGTGTATGTATCGCCGGATACGTGGACAGATGCAATGTACCTTTTGCATTTACGTTGTGGTCAAGCTGTATTTTCTCATGAAACTGCATTGTTTTTTCATGATTTAACGGACAGAGAGCCTTTGAAATACACCATAACAGTAAGAACTGGATATAATCCAAGTCGTTTGCAGGAAGACGGTTTTCAAGTGTACACAGTAAAAAAGGATTTACATGAAATAGGAATCATAGCTATGCAGACATCATTCGGACATTCCGTTCCCGTTTATGACATGGAGAGAACAATTTGTGATCTGCTTCGTAGCAGAAAAAATGTTGAAATGCAGGTCTTTCAAGACGCATTGAAACAATATGCAAAACGTAAGGATAAAAACTTACGGATGCTTATGAAATACGCAGCTATGTTTCATGTTGAAAACATACTTAGACCATATTTGGAGGTGTTACTTTAGATGATAACAACGGCAAGACAATTAAAGGATTTAATTCGTAATATGTCAAAGAAAAAATCCGCAGATGCACAGATTTTGATGCGGAATTATATGATGGAACGTTTTTTAGAACGAATTTCTTTATCAGAGTATAAAAACCAGTTTATATTAAAAGGTGGAATGCTTGTGGCGGCAATGGTTGGTCTGGATGCCAGAGCTACTATGGATCTGGATGCTACCATAAAAGGCACTAATGTTAGTGTGGAGGATGTAGAAATGATTATATCCCAAATTATATCAATTCCACTGGACGATGGTGTTTCATTTCGGGTCAAACGGATATCGGAAATCATGGAAGAAGCAGATTATCCTGGTGTTCGTGTAAGCATGGAAACGAAATTTGATGGTGTAATCACACCATTAAAGATTGATATTTCTACAGGGGATGTAATTACACCAAGAGAAATCAAGTACAAATTTAATCTTATGCTTGAAGACCGCACTATTGAGGTATGGGCATATAATCTGGAAACGGTATTGGCTGAAAAATTGGAAACTGTTGTTAGTCGAAACGTTACAAATACACGAATGAGAGATTTTTATGATATTTATATTTTACAAAAGTTGTATGGAGAACAACTCCAAAAACAAGTTTTATGGACTGCACTTGTGGCTACAGCCAAAAAAAGGGGAACATTAGACCTGATAGAAGCTGAGGATATAAGAGAAATATTTGATGAAATTGAATCAAGTCCGGTTATGGAGACCTTATGGAAAACATATCAAAAAAATTATTCTTATGCTGCTGATATTTCATGGCATGCAATTGTGAAGTCAATCTGTGCATTATATGGAAGTATATTGGAGAATATGTATGACACATAAAAAACTGATATGTAAATTACGTTAGCATTTTGAGTTGCCTAAATTCGAAAGTTAGGAAAATCTTAATAATTTCTCAGGCAATCCATTGTGAATTTAGATGTTGTATTTGCTATACTTAATTGGAAATATGAGCAAAGGAGTTGAAAATATGTCTGAAAAGATATTGATTATAGATGACGAGCAAGATATAGCGGATCTGTTGGAGGTCTACTTGAAAAACGAAAATTACGTCGTTTATAAATTTTACTGCGCAACGGATGCCATGTCGTGTATTGAAAGCGGCGACATTGATCTTGCCATTCTGGATATTATGCTCCCGGATATGAACGGCTTTTCACTTTGCCAGCTTATCCGAAAGAAATACACTTATCCAATCATAATGCTAACGGCTAAAATTGAGGAAACGGATAAAATAACGGGGCTGACATTTGCTGGGGTTAGATAGCGATACTTTTTACATCTACCATGTTGCGGCGGTCATGGTTGACAACTTGCGTCGGCTCCTGCTCGGTATCAACCTGTCCGACAAAGCTATAATGGATTTCGATTTTCCGGGTGTTGGTTTCCCGGTCTAATTCATGTATCAAAATACGGTCGATAAACTCATGGACGTTTTCATAGGTCAATTCCTGTATGTCGCTGTATTTCCCGACAATCTGAATAAACCTTGATATATCCCTTTTTCGCTCGGTAACGGTTGCGATCTGCTGTTGTAACTCGTCTATCCTTGCGGCAAGGGATTTCTTTTCGTCCTCATAGCCGGAAGTTAGAAACACAAACCGTTCATCTGTCAGTCTGCCTAATGCGTTGTCCTCATACAGCTTGCGGAAAAGCGTGTCAAGTTCGGTCATACGCGCCTGTGCTTTGAAAAGTTCCTTTTGCTGCTGCGCTAATGCCTTTCTCGCTTCCATGTCGCCGTACTCGGTAGCTTTACAGATAAAGTCCTGTTCGTGTTCCTTAACATACCGCAAAACCCGCCGCATATCTTCCAGCACTAAATCAAGAAGTACGTTTTTGCGGATATAATGAGAGGTACACTCGCTGCCTGTCCTTGCCCTGTTGCGCCATGCGCCGCAAGAATAGGAAAACTTGCGCGGCTCGATATTTACGCCCTGTTGGTAATACATCTTATGTCTGCAACCAGCGCAAAACAGCAAGCCGGAAAAAATATCAATCTCCGCTGCTTTTGTCGGGCGGTGGCGGGTAGCAATCCGCTTTTGCGCAAGTTCAAAGGTTTCCTCGTCAACAAGCGGCTCATGGGTGTTTGGGAAGAAATAGCGTTGTTCTTCTTCGTTCTTCCGGGTCTTTTTCGACTTGTAGGATACCTTGTGAGTTTTCGCGGTTATGGTATGCCCTAAATATTCCTGCCTTGCTAATATGTCATAGAGCGTTTTGTCCGGCCAAGTATAGGGGGCGATCATTGCCCGCTGATACCGCGCCTGTCCTGTACGCTGATAGCGCAACGCTCCAATCGTCAAGACTTTGTTTTCCGCAAGCCATTTTTGGATTTCGCACATACGCACGCCGCTAACAAACATAGCGAAAACCTGTTTGACAATCGGCGCGGTTTCCGGGTCGGGTATAAGGTGGTGGCGGTTGTTCGGGTCTGGGATATAGCCGTATGGATATTCCCCGTTGACGCGCTCGCCTTTTTGCGCCTGTGCCTGTTTAACTGCGCGGATTTTCTTGCTTGTGTCGCGGGCGTAAAACTCGTTAAACCAGTTCCGCAAGGGGGTAAACTCGTTATCCTCCCGCGCTGTGTCAACTCCGTCGTTGATCGCGATATAGCGTACTCCGTTTTCGGGAAATACAATCTCTATGAGTTCGCCCGTTTTCAGATAGTTTCTGCCAAGACGGGAAAGGTCTTTGGTAATGACCGTCGCCACTCGTCCGGCTTCCACTTCCTGCAACATCGCTTGCAGCCCCTCGCGCTCAAAACTCACGCCGGAAAATCCGTCGTCCACAAAAAACTTTGTGTTCAAAAAATGGTGTTCGTCCGCATAGCGTTGAAGTATCATTTTTTGGTGCTGTATGCTTCCGCTTTCTCCGGCTTGCATATCCTCTTGACTTAAACGGCAGTAAAGGGCGGTGATTTTATTCGACTGTAACATTAGTCCTCCTTTCCGACAGCCGAATAAACAGGTATAATGTGTTGCTATCATTATACCATATCCCGCCGCCTAATGCACTACTCGGACGCTAAAAATCCCGGATTTCCGGGCTTTTTCTGCAAATCCTTTACAATGAGTTTCTCAATCTTTTTATGGATTGTATCGGTTGCCTTTTCACTCGGCAACGCTTGAACAAGATAGGTGATTTTCCCTATTTTGCGTTCGGTTGTAATTGTCTGTTTTTTATCCATTAGAAAAACCTCCTTTTCCTGTATGGATAAACTATATTCGTCAAAAGGCAAAAACGGGCGGTTGTTAGCTGCAACCTCACGGGAGTTTCACCCCGGCCCATGCTTATGGGTGCGCCGCGCAATACTTTGAGGGTGTTCAACGCGGGAGTATCATTGTGCCGCCTTGTATGTCGTCGCCCACAAGCTGCTAAACCTGTTTTACGGCGCGGTAGTTCTCGCTCGGCTTTTCCCCTATGGGGAAAAGCTGTCATGGCGTACCCGCCGACTGGCTCGGTACAGACGGAATGTACCCGTTTGCCTGTTATGCTGCGCACCAAAGGCCGCTTTCTTTGTCAAAGAACAATAGGCTTTGTCGGCCTGCAAAAGCACATCAACAGCGGATATGCTTTTGCGGAACGACAAATAGCCCATAACGGGAAGCGTGGAAAGGGGACACGCTCCCCGCATGGGCTAAAAGATTATCCTACATGAAAAGCAAGGGTGCGGGTAATAAGGCGCACTTGCAGCCTGTTACGCATTTCCTCGTCCACATAGGAATAGGTATTGCCCGCGTCGTCTTTCAGCGTGCGGGTACAAAGTTTCGCTATGTAACCCTCGTAGTGCTTCAAGATCGCGCACATGGCGGTTGTGTCGCCGTTTGCCGCTGCGGAAATGACAGGGAACGGCAACAGATTTTCAGACTTCCTAACGGTATTCATCATCTGCTTTTCCCTCCAAATACTGTTTGATTTTCGCAAGCGCGGATTTCCTGTGCCGGAAAACCGTCGTGCGTACAACATTCAGCAGTTCGCCAATTTCCGCGTCGCTCATATCCAAGAAGTAGGACAAAAGGATAATGTCGCGTTTCCTTTCGGGCAAAGCGTTAAGGGCTTCGGCAAGCAGTTCATTTTTGACGAGTACATCAAAGCCGGACACTTGAAAACGGAAATAATCGCTTTCGTATTCGTCCGTTGTGAAAAGCTGCGCGAGTTCGCTTTCGCTCAAATCCGAAAAAGTAACTTCGCGTGCTGCGCGTTTCGCAAGAGTGCGGCGGTGGCTTTTCGCTTCGCCGACCAAAGTTTTCTTTGCTAATGCGTCGTACTGATGTTGTATTCTTTCCTTGTCGGAAGAAGATAGCTCCATAGAGTTCACCTCCTTCCCGCGTGGAGTAGAGGACGGGAGTTAAGGGCTTGTCCTCTCTGCCCCTTTCGCTCCGTACCCGTTCGGGAGATGGCTCTTGAGTGCGCTTTTCAGAAAAAAGTTGAAAAAAGCAAAATGCGCCCGTCCGCAAGACGCGGACGGGCGCAAAGGAAATGTAAGCAGTAGCTAAATGTATTGACAGTTCACATTCATAGCCGGAATATCCCGCTTGCGGAGCATAGCTTTTTTTGACCGCAAAGCATTAGGCGGGTTACAGTAAATAAAAATGGACACGGCGATACCTCCCCGATACCGCCGTATCCTTAAAAAAGGGCGACTTTAATACACTACCCGCAATCCATTCTATAATAGGGAACAGCGGCTTTTGCGCAATATTAAATAAAAAAGCCGATAACACATAGGTTTTTTGACCTAATGCGTTATCGGCTCTGCGTCTATGCGTCTGGCACTTTTAATCATTTTTTTTTGAATTTATTATATGTGTTAGCTAACTGTCCACAAGCCGCGTTAATCTCTCTGCCATGAGAAACTCTCATAGTAACTTCAAGTCCTGCTTGCTCTAATTGATGTTTGAATGCAACTATTTCCCGTTTCTGTGGTGCTTTAATTCTTGAATTGCTTGTTGGGTTGTATTGTAACACGTTAATCATAACTTTTTTGCCCCGAAACCATTTTGCAAGTTGTCTTACATCTGAGGGCCGGTCATTTATACCCGGTAAAAGCAAATACGCAAAGACAATTTTGCGATTATGCCTTTCAGAATAGGATAAGGCTTGCTTAACAACATCTTCAATAGCATATATGCGCATGTGAGGAATAATACGATTTCTTGCAGATTGTGTTGCTGCGTGTAAAGATATTGTCAACTGAATTTTAAGATGTTCCTCGCGCAATTTTTTTAATTGATCGACCGGACCAACTGTTGATATGGTAATGCCGTCGGTTGGAAAGTTGAGCCCATATCTATCTCGGAGAATATGGATTGCTTTTATCAAGTTGTCATAATTGAATAAAGGCTCTCCCATACCCATAAAAACGATACGGTTTACTTTTCGACGCAACAATATAATCTGTTGTACGATTTCTGACGATGTTAGATTACGAACAAAGCCATTTCGCCCGGACTCACAAAAAATACAACCAACAGGACAACCGACTTGTGTGCTCACGCAAACAGTTCCACCATCTCGCCGCTTGATAAAAACCGTTTCAATGTATTTGTTGTCTTTCAGTTCGTAAACATACTTTTCAGTATCACTGCTTTTGCAAATATTTTTTACCAACATTGATAGATTTTTTTTGCGTGGTAATTGCTTATATAATTCTTCATATAAGGCTTTTGCTTCATTCTCGCCAATAACTTCCGACATTTCTTTGTAAGTAAATCCGTATGGATCATTCCGTACTTCCGCAGGCGTATATTTAGGTAAACGTTTCATTTTTATATCCTTTCTTCTAAATAATAAAAGTTTGTTTTTCTGTATTTTTGATTACAATCTCTAATTTTTCTACATCAATGATATGCGTCAATTTGCATTTAGGGCAGAAAAGAGGAAAATCTTTTAATACAGTATTATGAAATACTTGAACTCTCGTCTTTCCGTTACAAATCGGACATTTTATCCAATATTTTTTAAGCATTATATTTCACTCGTCCTTTTTACACAAAAAAATGCAGGTCAATCCTCAACATGAGCATTGACCTGCATTTATAATGCACAGAGCAGTACAACAAAACTAAGGCATAGCTTGCACTATGCCTATACTATATCTATACGTCGTTAGTTTTTTGTATAGCATCCGCAAAATAAGCATGACAAAAAAGCCCATGTTGAAAATGGGAAAATCCTTTTTTTCAATGCTTATCTAATACGCATGCTATGCAACATAAACGCCACCTCCTTTTACATAAATTTTATTTTATCAGAAAATCAGTCTACTGTCAATACACAACAGGAAGTATTTAACCTAATGATATGAATTGTGTGGACATATCCAAAAAGAAAGGTGAACTGTAAAATGTAACAGGGTGAATGAAAATGGCAAAAAGACCCGTACCATTGTACGACTTTAAGGCTTTCGGGGCAGCTATAAAAGCCGCGAGAAATGAATACGGCGAGAGCCGCAAAAAGGTAAGCGACGAGTTATATATTTCCCCGCGCTACCTTGCGAATATCGAGAACAAGGGACAACAGCCGAGTTTACAGGTATTCTATGACCTTGTAACCCGGTATCATATTTCGGTAGATCAATTTTTCTTCCCGAACAGCAATGCGGAGAAATCCACCGGGCGGCGGCAGCTTGACGCGCTGCTGGACGGTATGAGCGATAAAGGCATACGGATTGTAACCGCAACAGCAAGGGAGATAACGGAAGTCGAAAAAGCAGAGGATTAACCTCACAATATGAGAAATCGGGAGATTGCAGCGCATGGCGGCTGCAATCTTTTTTTGCGTCCAAAATCAAAGGAACGCGCAACAAATACCGCCTTTCGGTGGGGGTATGGAGTAGATAGCAAGCACAGCAAACGAGTACCCGTTTGCGGAAAATGCTTGTTGGGATAATCCCAAACCCTTATACCGAAAGGCGGTGCGGAAATGGAAAACCGAAAGAGAAATATACAGATGAAGTTTTACGTTACGGAAGAAGAAAAGCGGCTGATCGACGAGAAGATGAAGCAGCTTCCCATAAAGCAGTATGGGGCATACTTCCGTAAAATGGCGATAGACGGGTATATTCTTGTCGTTGACCGAAGCGACACAAAAGCATATATCCGGGAACTGCAAGCGGTGAGCCGGAACATCAACCAAATTGCAAAACGCGCCAATGCGACGGGGACGGTTTACAGGCAGGATATAGAGGACATTAAAAAGGCGGTGGACGAGATATGGCGGTTACAAAGACGCACCCTATTAAATCAACCTTAAAGGCTGCGATAGACTATATCTTAAATCCCGAAAAGACAGACGGGAAGCTGCTTGCGTCCTCTTTCGGCTGCGGGCTGGAAACCGCCGATATTGAGTTTGCATGGACGCGGGAAGCTGCCGGAGATCGCGGCACACATTTAGGGCGGCACTTGATACAATCCTTTGCGGTGGGAGAACAGTCAATGCGGAGCATATAGCCAACAGAGGTGTAAACATCAATACTGTTGCGCTTGGGATTGTATTCTGCAAATATTGTTCTCATCGTATTAAATCTCCTTATCGTTAAATCAATCATTTGTTGCAAAAATCAGAAGCATTTCAATCAGTTCACAATGTCACTTTTATTTTGTGTTATACTGTTTTATATAATTTTCTTGCCCTTGTTTTTGCCCTTATCAGAGTTCGTAAACACTGGTGGGACGATATAACGCAAGGGAAACAATAAGGGAAAGCTCACCTGCGATAAACTTTGTGTTTTCAAGGGATTGAGAGATATTTGATAATAAAATATAACAGTTATTAAATCCCTTGGAATATATGAAATCTCAATTCCAGTTTGTAGAATCAAGAAAATCGGAATTTGTTAAATTGGAAAATTAGAATTTAGAGGATGTGAATGAGCAGCATGAAGAAAACAAAAGAAGGAGTTAATTTGAAGAAAAAGAAATTCCTTAGACTGAAGAATACAGGTAGTATCCTTGTGCTTATGGGGCTTTTGATAATTTTTGTAATAGCACTGTACACATTTATCCTGCAAAGTTCTTACACTAAGACTGCCCTTGAAACAGAAATTGCGCGCGATACAGCGAGTGCAGATGCAGTACACAAACTTGTGGATGGAAGAATCGGCAAAGAAGATTTTGATCAAATCAAAGATAAATCTGATGAAAAGAAGCAAATATATAAGGATATTTCTTCATATTTCAATGAAATCAGAACACTGAATTCTACTCGATATATTTACACCGCTACAAAAAATGAAGAAGGAAAACTCGTTTATGTGGTAGATGGTTTGGATTCGGATGCGGATGATGTAAGACACCCTGGAGATTATATTGAGGAAGAAATGGTTCCGTATATTGATAGGGCTATTTCTGGGGAGAATGTGTACTCTCAGGATATCATTGATACAACATGGGGGCCGATTTTTACGGCTTGCTATCCTGTAAGAGCAAATCATGATGGGACAGGAGAAATCATTGGCGCATTTTGCATTGAAATGGATATGCAATCAGCTTATGGAATGGTTGAAGAGACGAATCATATTTCCATCATCTGCGGTTTAGTCGCAGGAGCTGTATTGCTTTTAATTTGTCTATATACCTATTATGTTTACCAGAAAAGCAAGGCAGAAGAGCAAAAACAAAAACAATTATTAATGAACGCCGCTGAGAAAGCAGATGCTGCCAACAAAGCAAAATCTGCGTTTTTGCTTAATATTAGCCATGACATCAGAACGCCGATGAATGCCATTATTGGATTTACAAACATTGCGCTTCACCAGAACACGGTTTCAGATATTCATGATAGCTTGGAGAAAGTTCAAAAAAGTTCGAATCATCTTCTCTCTTTGTTGAATGACGTTTTGGATTTCAGTCGCATTGAAAGCGGAAAAGATATCATTTCGCCTGAGCCAGTGGACATTACTCAATTGACAGATAACGTCCAGGCGATTATGAATGGACTTCTTTATAACCGAGATCTTAAGTTTGAAGTACATCGAGAAAGACCAAAGAACCCATATGTCCTTGCGGATGTTACGCGTATTCGAGAAGTTTTGGTGAATCTTCTTGGCAATGCTGTGAAATTCACAAAGGACGGTGGAAAGATTACTTTGGATATCAGCAGTTACCCCGGAACGGATGAGAAACATATCATAATTCGTTATGTTGTTCAAGATAATGGTATTGGCATGAGTGAAGAGTTCCAGAAAGAATTATTCAAGCCGTTTTCACAAGAAGATGATGCTAATGCCAGAACCCAATATAAGGGAACCGGTCTTGGCATGGCCATCACAAAAAAACATATAGATATGATGGGCGGTTCAATTGCTGTTGAGAGCAAAAAAGGTGTAGGTACTACATTCACTGTGGAGATTCCACTGGAGTTGACAGAACAAGTTATTCAATCAAAACAAAAACAACCTCCACATAGAGATTTGACGGGTATTCATGTTCTTATGGCTGAGGATAATGATCTAAATGCTGAACTTGCTACGATAATACTGGAAGATGCTGATATGACCGTAACACGCGCATCAGACGGAAAAGAAGTTGTGGAATTGTTTAAAAATCATCCACGAGACACATACGATCTTATTTTGATGGATATTATGATGCCAAACATGGATGGATACCAAGCAACAAAAGCCATTCGAGCCTTGGGTATAGAGCGGTCCGATGCAGTTACGATTCCAATTATAGCTTTGTCTGCAAATGCTTTTGTAGATGATATTCAGGAATCCCTGGATTCAGGCATGAATGACCATATTTCCAAGCCGATTAACATGGAGGAATTAATCGATACTATCACTAAATACATTAAACACGATTAGGAAAACAAAGAAGTTAATTCTGATGAAAAGTTTGCACTGGTCTTGTCGGATGCGAAAGCGCAAGTTTCCTATGATTATGATACAGGTCGCATCACCACATTTCTTATCAGCACCCAGCACCAGTTTGTTGCTCTCAAACTTTCCCGACGGGAGTCTTCCAACATCCATGTCCGTCTTGATTTCACTGTGATACTGCTCACTTTCTCCGTGGGCATGGTAAAGATCAATGACTGTTTCGTCTGGCAGGGAAGTGTTTGTCCAGTATGTGCCCAGTTCTATATCGGGTACGATAAAATACTGCCCATATCGGTCAATGGTTCTTTCCGTGATCTCATAAATTGTGCGTATTCCGACAGTTTTCTCCTCGTTATCAGAAAGGGAATATGTCACATTCCGGAAGGTCTGTCCGATATAAACAGTTTTCCCATCACGTGGATGCTGGATATTCTGGCAGCATTCCCTGACGGATTCCAGCCATTCTTCTTTACTTTCCTGTCTGGGATTCCGTTTTATGATGAAAGACACATTGTTGTATTTATAGCTTTCTTCCATAAAGATGCCTATGTTTTCAGATGCATCGTTGCCGGAATCCAGCCGGATGAGCAGTGGTTTTTCCGTCAGCTGTCTGCACAGTTCAATGGTCTCTCTCAGGAAATCAGGAGTTTCTTTCTGGCAGTGCTGTTTCCCAATCCGCAGTTCAAGATTGACGAGGTATCCTTCTGTGCCGATATATGCCATAATTGGTGCATATCCGTCAAAACCCTTGTAGGTACGGGATACGCCTTCCTTATTGGATTTCGAATTGTCAAAGGGGGTTACATCAATATCGACAGGAACAAAGCCGTTATCCAGGGCTGTCGGCTCTATGTGCATTTCACGCAGCATGTCGACATTTGCCTGCTGGATGTCTTTGCGCAGGGAATCCCCGATCATGTCAAAACGCTGACGGAGTGTTTCGGCGGAAGGAATCGCATAGGAGATGCCTAATGCGTATTTGTAGTAGTCAGGGTCATCCATCATTTCACGGACAGCCTCATACTGGGGTTTTCCCTGACAGAGCATACCAATATAGGTGAGGAGCACGTCTCCATTTTTTATCTATTTCTGCAGATAATCTTTTGAAATTGGAGCACGGTTGATTTTTTTAACAAAACTGCTTTTTCCAAGTATTTGCCCTACGAATACCAGACCACTGGGAGTAATGAGCCGCTCATCGCTGAATTCAATGTGTATTTTCTTCATTGCACTGCCTCCGCCTATCTTTTGATACTTTCATTATACAGGATAATGCATGATGATACAGTAAAAAAACAAAATTTTGTTTAACCTAGTGGGTGAAATAAAATGTATTGCGAAAATCAGTTTCCAGCAGGTATTATTGCTGAAAAAAAGGTATGTAACACTATGGTAAGTTTCACGGAATAAGGTGGATTTTCATTGACACATATAACACCTTACAATACAATAAAAGCAAATATATAGCTTATAAAGGAGGTCCCTTAATGACGAAAAAAATAACCGCAATATTCTTGGCATTGTGCATGGCAATCTCCGTTTTGCCGATGACCATTCAGGCGGCATCAAAGCCCGATATTAAAGTTGGCGACTATGTTAAAATGGGCGCGTATAACAATGCCTCAATTCTTTGGCGATGTGTAAGCATTGACAATAACGGACCGCTTATGCTTGCAGACAAAATTGTTGACACCCTTGCATATGATGCCAAAACAAATGACAACAGCAATTCAAAATCACACAGCAGAAGCTATAAGCGTGATGATTACGGTTCTAACTATTGGAAAGACAGCAATATGCGTTCTTGGTTAAATTCGACCGCAGCTGAAGGCAAAGTCGATTGGCTTTGCGGCAACCCTCCGAAAGACGGATATGTAAGCGGTGTGGGAGCGTACAACGAAAAAGCGGGTTTTCTCAACGCTTTTTCAAAATCTGAAATTGCGGCAATGAAAACCGTTACCCAGCGTTCTCTCGTTTCTCATCCCGAATACAACAAGGGCATAGTTGATGGAGACGCAAATTCGGATTTGTTATACTACACCGATATTTCGGAAGCGGTGGCAAACTACGACAGTTCATATTTTGAAACTACAACCGAAAAGGTTTTTCTTCTTGATGTAAAGCAGGCTAATGCCGTGTGGAAAAATCTCAAAGGTTATTATGTTGCGTATAATAATGACGGTATGGCTTGGCCTTATTGGCTTCGCACTCCTGTTACCGATTGCAATCACGATATGCGTTATATCAGTTCATCGGGTCAGGTCGGTCGTTATGCTCCGTGGTATTCCGATTTGGGCGTAAGACCTGCATTTTATCTCGATTCCGAATATTTTGTTACAACTTCCGGCAACGGCTCACAAAGCAGTCCTTATATCGGCTCTGCTCCAAATAAGCAAGAGGATGATTATACAATTTCGGAACCTGCCGAGGACGCAAATCCCGATTGGAATGTCAGCACCGAGCAAAGCATTCAGCTCACCCTCGGCCCGTGGTATTCAAATGACGGAAAATATTCTAATCCTACCATCCCTGTTTATACCATCCAAAAAACACGCAGCGACACGGAAAATATGGTTGTTGTCGTTTGCGGCGAGGGATACACAAAAAGTCAGCAGGGCAAATTCATCAATGATGTCAAACGACTTTGGCAGGACGCTATGAAATATGAACCGTATCGCAGTTATGCCGACAGATTCAATGTTTACGCTCTTTGCACAGCTTCCGAATCGACTTTTGACAATGGTGGAAGCACCTTCTTTGATGTTATAGTCGACAAATATAATTCGCCTGTTATTTCTAATAATCTCCACGGAAGTCAGTGGAAAAATCATATTTTTGAGAGATGTATCGGTCCTGAATTTATCGAGAAAATTCACGATGCTCATATCAAAAAAAAGTGTGATCCAAACACAATTCCGTCCGGTTCGGAATATGAGCCTTATTATTATGTTCACGATTATATTGCTCAGTTCGCTATGGTTGTAAACACAAAATCAGATTTCGGCGGTGCTTATAATAACCGTGAATACGGCTTCCATTATTTCATTTCGCCATCAGACAGTTATCGTGCGTCAAAAACTTTTGCACACGAGTTTGGACACGGTTTGCTCGGTCTCGGTGATGAATACAGTAACGGATATTTGCTTGACGATAAGGAACTTAAATCACTCAATCTTTCCTCGGTTGAAGACCCGGAAAAGATAAAATGGCGACAGCTTTTAGGTTTTAGAAACACATATACCTGCCGCAATGCTTACGGCTCAAAAATGCTTGTTTCAAGTTATGAGTGCATAATGAGAGACACAAACTATCAATTCTGTGAGGTTTGCCGTTTGCAGGGCTTCAAGCGAATGTCTCAGCTTGTTAAGGATGTAGACCTTTATGTTGCAACTCCCGAGGTTAAGGAATATACGGGCGCTTATTCAAAGCCGTCTGATTTTACCGACCTTGAAACAAGTTCATATTATAATTACACATATAATCGCAATGACCGACTTTTGAGCGGCAACAGCAAAAGCAGATTTAATACTAATATGAACGGTAAAAAAATCGAGCTTAGAACTGTTATTCAAAACATTTCAGATAAAAATGCACGACAATTAAAATTCAAAATGTGGATTAAGCACTCCGACGGAAGCGTTGCGACCGATTCATCGGGGAATCCGCTTCAAACAGTACAAACCTTTGACATTCCTGTTTGGAATGATAAGGCAAATTTCTGGCCGCTCGGTGCTTTGGATCACATCAAAAGCGACTTTAATTCAGGCTTAAAGAGTTGCTCGCTTATTTATCAAATTCCGTCTGATGCACAGCTTAAGAGCGGCGATACCGTGGCATTTCAGGTGCTCGATGAAAACGGAAATGTGCTTGCAGACGACAATACGGAAACACAGCGCTACACAACCGTTTCAATTCAGTATAAATTTGAGGACGGCTCTGAAATTCCAAACACTGCCGGCGGAACATTTACCGTGCCATACGGCACAAAGCTTGATTTAACACCGGCAAAAACACTTTATGATTATGAATTTATAAAGGTTGACGGCTTGAATAAGCCTATTGTTTCGGACGGAACGGTTGTTACATATTATTACAAAAATAAAAACGAAGAACACACTCACAATCTGACTTTGGTTGCTGCGAAAGCTGCCACCTGCACAGAGGGCGGTAAGGAAGCATACTACAAGTGCGAAGGTTGTGGCAAGTTCTATGAAGATGTACTCGGTACAAAGGAAATAACCGACCTTGCATCTTGGGGCAATATTGCTAAGATTGCCCACACCACAAAGCAAACCGTAACAAAGGCAACCCCAACAGCAAACGGCAAGATAGTAAATTACTGTTCGGTATGTAAGAAAACTCTTTCAACGACAGTAATTCCAAAGGCATCAAGCATAAAGCTTAAAGCAACATCATTAACATATAACGGAAAGGTTAGAACACCTAAGGTTATTGTTAAGGACAGAACAGGAAAGACACTTGTTAAGAATACTGACTATACTGTGTCTTATGCAAAAGGCAGAAAGTATGTTGGCAAGTACGCAGTAAAGATTACCTTTAAGGGTAAATACAGCGGAACAAAGACGCTTTATTTCACAATCAAGCCAAAGGCAACAAGTATTTCCTCACTTAAAGCAGGTTCAAAGAAGTTTACAGTAAAGTGGAAGAAGCAGGCTACACAGACAACAGGCTATCAGGTACAGTACAGTGCCTCAAGTAAATTCAGCAAGGCTAAGACCGTAACAGTAGGCAAGAATACAACAGTATCAAAGAAAATTTCAAAGCTTTCGGGCAAGAAAAAGTATTATGTAAGAGTTCGCACCTATAAGACAGTTAAGATTAACGGCAAATCCATAAGGATTTATTCAGGCTGGTCAAAAGCTAAGACTGTTACAACAAAGAAATAAAAACTATACCGTAACCTTTGATTCTGCCGGTGGCTCTGCAGTAACGACTCAGACTATCGAAGAAGGTCAGAAGGCAACCAAACCTGCCGCTCCTACCAAGTCTGACGATACCACCAAGCCTTCGGATGATGTTCAGAATCCGCAGACCGGCGACAACAGTATGAGTGGCTGTGGATCGCTCTGCTGTTCGTCAGCGGCTTCGGAGTTGTGACAACTACTGTTTATACTAAATTAGACGAAGCAATTTCTGATGCTGTTAAAACTGGGAAAATCACTCAAGAAGAAGCGAACGCAGCTTACAAATAAATATACGAGGCTTGTCTTAAAAAAGACGAGCTCAAAATGACAATGAAACTGTCACTCTCTGGAGACACTAGGAGTGACAGTATAATCATCATAAATAAAATGAATCTTCGGCATCAACCCACATCTGCATAGTTCCATCAAGGTATAGTCTTGCATATTCAAGTGGTTCATCAATAGCAAGTGCATTTAATGCACAATCTAATCTGGGTGTTGTTTTTAAATTCTTTTCTGCTTCCCAGCAGTCAATGCGGAGCATATAGCCAGCAGAAGTATAAACATCAATGCTGTTGCGTTGTGGATTGTATTCTGCAAATATTGTTCTCATAGTATCAAATCTCCTTATCATTCAATCAATCATTTGTTACAAAAATCAGAAGCATTTCAATCAGTTCACCATGTCGTTTTTATTTTGTGTTATACTGTTTTAGAGGATTTTCTTTTCCTTGTATTTTCCCTTATCAGGGTTCATAAATCCATATGGGAAGATATAACATAAGGGAAAGTCTAAGGGAAAGATCACCTGCGACAAACTTAGTGTTTTCAAGGGATTCAGAGATATTTGATAATAAAATATAACAATTATTAAATCCCTTGGAATACATGAAATCTCAATTTAAGTTTGATGGACTATACTCGGCGTAGATATCAGAATGAGAGCGAGGGAAAATGCATGGATATGTTACAGTTGATGAAGGAGAGGCACAGTGTGCGGCAATATAAGGATAAGCCAATCGAGCAGGAGAAACGTGCGGAGATCGACAGGCTTATCTCTGAGATAAATTCTGAGAGCGGACTGAGTATGCAGGCGGTCTACGATGAGCCGAACTGTTTTGATTCGTTTATGGCGCATTACGGCAAATTCACAAATGTTTCTAATTATATAGCGATAGTTGGCGCGAAGAACGACCAGGAAAAGGCCGGCTACTACGGTGAAAAGCTGGTGCTTGGATGTCAGGAACTTGGACTTAACACATGCTGGGTTGCAATGTCACATGGTAAGACCAAGGCAGTCATAGGCAAAGGACAGAAACTGCTGATAGTGATTGCCCTTGGGTATGGTGAGAATCAGGGTGTTGCACACAAGAGCAAAGATATATCAGAAATTAGCAGTGCAGATGTGGAGACAGACTGGTTCACGAAGGGGATGGAGGCGGTGTGTCTGGCACCGACAGCGGTGAACCAGCAGAAGTTCATGTTTGAGCTGAAAGATGAGATGGTGACAGCGAAAGCTCCGAGAGGAATCTGCACGAAGATAGATCTTGGAATTGCCAAATACCACTTTGAGGCTGGGAGTGGACACAAAATCTTCACAAAATAATTAGCACTCGCCTCTTGACAGTGCTAGCGATCAGGTGTATAACATAGTCAAAGATAAGGAAAGGGATTAGAAAGAAGAGAAAGAATCCCGAAAGTTTATCTTGATAATTATTTTGAAAGTAACAGTAAACAAAAAGTCTAAGTGCCTTGGGGTTTCATAAGAAACCACAATTTCCGACACTTGTTTGAGATTGAAAGGAGAAATGACTTATGTTACCTAGTATTTTTGGAGAAGATTTATTTGATGATTGGATGAATGACTATTTCCCATTTGGAAGGGATTTTGACAAGGAGTTTAGTAAAGCGTTAGCGCCTACCGAGCGTGCGCTGTATGGTAAGCATGCAAAGAACATGATGAAGACCGATGTCCGTGAGACAGACGATTCATACGAAGTAGATATGGATCTCCCAGGATTCAAGAAAGATGAAGTAAAGGTTCAGCTTGCTGATGGTTACCTGACAATTGAGGCTGCAAAGGGTCTGGATAAGGACGAAAAGGACAAGAAGAGCGGCAAGTATATCAGGCGTGAGCGTTATGCCGGCAGCATGAGCAGAAGCTTCTATGTCGGTGAGGGAGTTACC
>NZ_QTXH01000005.1:0-148512 GCF_003461545.1 Coprococcus sp. AF16-22 | reverse complement strand
TCATGCAAAGTATGAACATGGCGTACTGAAACTGTCGATTCCTAAGAAGGAAGAGCAGAAGAAAGTAGAGAAGAGTAATTATATCGCAATCGAATAATGTAAGAACTGCGTGATTACTTAATAACAGATGACTAATATTCGTAGAGCCCTCCGTGTATCTGCAAGGTGCAGGTATGCGGGGGGCTCTTTTGCGTTCTGCTATTAGATGCAAATGAGCATTGTTCCAGTGAAAGTGGAAAATATTATGACTATTTTGGCTGGAATATTGTAAAAGCTGGTAAAATTTTTCATTGATATTTACACAGAATATCTCTAAAAATGTTGAAATGGCATTTGATTTATTTGATAATAGTGATTGAGACTGGTGATGGAGGACAATCGGTGAAACGTTATTCAATAAAGGGGGATTTATATGTTCGATTTTCAGCAAATGTATAGAGAAAAGCTGCGTACACCAGAGGCTGCGGTGGAGTGTGTCAAGGATGGAGACTGGGTCGATTACACATCGTCCCTTGGAAAACCTGTACTACTTGACAGAGCACTGGCAAAGCGGAGAGATGAGCTGCACGATGTGAAGATCAGAGGCAATCTGATGGCTGGGCCTATAGAGGTTGCAGAGTGCGATGACAGTCAGGAGCATTTTGTGTATCATAGCTGGCACTGTTCGCAGTACGAGAGAAAGCTGTGCGATGAGGGCAAATGCTATTATATACCGATGGTGTTCCACAATAATGCGGCTTACTATGAGTATTTCCTCCATGTGAATGTGGTCATGGTGTCGGTGGGACCTATGGACAAGCATGGTTATTTTAACTTCTCGGTAAATACCGGTGTGGCTGCCCCTATTGCCAGGAAGGCGGACATCGTTATAGTTGAGGTGAATGAGCACATGCCTAAGATACGCGGTGGATATGATGAGTGTATTCACATATCGGATGTGGATATGATCGTGGAGGGGGAGCATGAACCATTTGCAGATGTGAAAACACAGGCACCGCGTGAGGTTGACCGGAAGATAGCGGAGCTGCTCATTCCATACATAGTAGATGGTTCAACACTGCAGCTCGGTATCGGGGGAATGCCAAATGCGGTAGGTGAGATGCTGGCTCAGTCGGATCTCAAGGATCTTGCCATGCACACGGAGCTCTGCTCGGATGCATATCTAGCCCTGTACAAGGCGGGCAAGCTGACAAACAAATACAAGAACATAGATCGTGGAAAGGGTGTATTTGGCTGTGCCATCGGTTCAAATGAGCTGTATGAGTGGCTGGACGACAATCCGGGAATCGCCGCATATCCACTTGAGTATGTGAACAGACCGTATGTAATATCACAGATAGACAACATGGTGTCCATAAACAGCTGCGTGGCAGTGGATCTGTACGGACAGGTTGCGGCGGAGAGCAGTGGTTCGCGCCAGATCAGCGGAACCGGCGGACAGCTCGATTTCCTGATCGGTGCATCGGGCTCCCGTGGCGGCAAGGCGTTTATATGTATGAGTTCCACACACACCGACAGGAATGGGGTGAAGCATTCCAGGGTAAAACCGCAGTTCAACGGAGATATCATCACCTCGCCGAGAAGTCAGGTGTACTTCCTTGCGACAGAGTACGGCGTGATAAATCTTGAGGGGCGTTCCACATGGGAGAGAGCGGAGGCACTGATATCCATAGCACATCCTGATTTCCGGGACATGCTGATAAAGGAGGCACAGGAGAGAAAGATCTGGCGGAGGTCGAATAAGAGATGAGAAGATCATGGCATTATAAAAGTGGGGCTGCGAATGAAAGGAAAATCTAAAAAACAAAAAAGTAGAAATACGAAAAAGCAGAAATATATAAAATTGGCAATTACTCTGAGCATAGTTATTGTCATAATATTGTTCTGCAATTTTCAGAACAAACACCTTGAAACCACACATTATACATATGCGGCAGAGCAGCTTGGCGCAGATCTTGAGGGATATCGCATCGTCCAGATATCGGATCTGCATAATGCAAAGTTTGGCAAGAATAACCAGAAACTGGTGGACAGGATAAGAGAATGTGAACCTGATATGATTGTCCTGACCGGAGATCTTGTGGACTCAAATCACACAAATGTAGACCGCGCAGTCCAATTTGTGGATGAGATCGTGAAAATATGTCCGGTATACTATGTCACAGGCAATCATGAATATTGGCTTGAGAAATCTGAATATGACGAGCTTATGGATGGGCTTATAGGTGCCGGGGTGGTTATTCTGGATGATCAGGTTGTGGAGATATCCAGGGGGGATGCGAAGTTCAGGCTGGTCGGACTGGACGATAAAAGTCTTGCGGATGGGACACTGGAGGCGTTGCTTAGTGATGAAAAGGAGTTCACGGTCGTTCTTGCACATGAGCCACAATACCTTGCCAGGTATGCCGACACCGGTGTTGATCTCGTGCTTTCCGGACATGCCCACGGCGGACAGTTCAGACTGCCGTTTGTCGGCGGGATAGTGGCTCCGGATCAGGGATTTCTTCCAGAATATACATCAGGTGAATATTATATGGATGGCACCGAGATGATAGTCAGCCGAGGCCTTGGCAACAGTGTGATTCCGGTGAGGCTGTTTAACTTCCCGGAGATAGTATGCGTGGAGCTGGTGGGGAAGCATTAGTTATTGTGAGAAAGTTAATGTAGATAAGAAAATGATGTACATAAAAGATCGTGGGAAGATTTTGAGTAGGGATCTTCTCACGACCTTTTAACATATTAGGATTTATTTTTCTCAGCCTTCTAGCTATCGCAGCCTTTCGTCTACTTCCACCTTGAAAGGAAGCTTGCTTAGAATGTCATGTTCAAGATCAATTCCCGGGTACACCTCAATGAGCTTAAGTCCCTTTTCAGTGAGCTCAAATACGCATCGTTCTGTGACGTATATAACCCTCTGCCTGTTTGCCAGCGCACGTTTTCCTGAGAAACTGATGCTTCTGACATCGTTTACGAACTTAGGAATGCTTCCCTCGTTTTTGATGGTCACGATGCCGTCATTGTCCTCCACGGCAAGCCCCTTCGTATCAAATGTGAGACAGAACACAACGGTTGCTGTCTTGGCGGTGATATTTGCAAATCCGCCTACACCGGCAAATGCGCCAGGACCCTTGTGGGCATTTACATTCCCGAACCTGTCAACCTCGATCCCGCCCATGAAACAGATATCAAGACCGCCATTGTTGTAGAGATCAAACTGGTTTGCCATGTCATAGATGGAGTCCGCGCCAATGACAGCGCCGAACACCTTGCCCGATGCAGGAAATCCGCCTACACCTCCGGATTCTACGGTCAGGGTTATCTTGTCCAGAATACCGTTCTCTCTGGCATACTTGGATACAGTCTCCGGAATTCCAACACCTATGTTGACTATATCGTCCGGTTTCAATTCCAGAGCAGCCCTTCTTCCAATGATCTCTGCGCTTGTATTGACGACATTCTTTGTCTTGGTACGACCGGAAAGCATCTCAGCCCAATCCTGCCACTGTGAATATGGAATCTCAAAACTTCCTGTCAGGGATTCGTATGATGCGTGTCTTGGCTCCGGCGGTATCTCAACGATAGCGTCAACCAGACATCCCGGAATGATGGTATTGTGAGGTCTTGATGGCCTTGCCACAAGTCTGTCAACCTGCACGATGACCTTTCCGCCATTTGCCTTTACAGCCTGACAGATGGACAGCGCATCTCCTGCGGTAAACAGATCCTCAAATGAGATGTTGCCCTTGCGGTCGGCAGCAGTTCCCTTGATGATAGCCACGTTGATAAGCGGCAGCTTGTAGTAGAGGAATTCCTCACCGTCCAGCTCGACGTATTTTACAAGTGAGTCGTCCTTTGATATGTTGTTGATTCCCGGTCCCTCAAGTCTAGGATCGACAAATATATCGAGACCGACCTTGGAGAGTGCTCCCGGAAGTCCGCCGGCCTGTGCACGAATTGCGTGTGAGATACAGCCGAGTGGAAGATTGTATGCCTCAAATCTGTCCTCAAGGACAAGCTTCTTGGTGCTGTACATGGCACCGAAATGTCCACAGATGATCTTGTCAACGGCGCCGTCTCTTATGTATCCCTCTGCCGCCTTGTTCTCATCCCACGCACCAAAGCCCGCGCTTGATATAGCTGTGAGGTGCTTCGGTGAACCTGTCCTCTGGTATCTTTTATATAATGCCTCGTGAAGCTCGATTGGAATATCTATGCCGAGAAATGAGTTGAGTGCGATCACATCTCCGTCATTTATAAGATCCATTGCCTCGTCGGCTGTCATTATCTGGTACATTTGTTCTATCCTTTCGTTTATATAAAAAATCAATCAAAATCTGCTATGAATTTATTAGCAGGTTACAATATGATAACATTCTTTGTAAGAGTTCTGTATCCTTGTTCTGACATAAATCAACAAGGGCAAAGAGCTCAGGATTCTTGTTTTTGTCAATTACGATTTGTGTCGCGGCCGGAGAATCCGAAAGACCGGTCAAATATTCAACAGATGTGTTAAAACATTGAGCAATAATTTCCAGCGTTTGCTGAGATGGGACTCTCTCTCCGTACTCATATCTGCAATATCCTATTTTGGAAAGATTGAGTCTCCTGGATGCTTCAGCCATAGTAATTCCCATATTTTCTCTCACAATTTTTAATCGTTCTGGAATTAATTTAGCAGACATTATTATTCCTCCTAGACTGAATATTGACAGTAACCATTGGATAATATAATATAGATATATCCAATGGTTACTATACAACAAATAATAGCCTTATTCAACATTTAATATAGAATAGAGGGAGATATATAATATGCGAAATGAGGACAAGTTAATAAAAGTAGCACATTATAACACTAAACTCAATTCAGTATTAGGTTTTGATTATAGTGCTTTTACAATTTATAGATCTAAGGGATTGTTGACACATCTTATTAAAAGAAAGCATTTTGTTGCTGCAAAATACATTGATCGTTTAGATGATATAATTAGTCATCCAGACTATGCAGGATGTTATAATGGAAATATAGAGTTGGTTAAATGTTATAATGACAATATTTTTGTTTCAATCAAATTAGATGAAAAGGAATCAAAATATTATATTGCTACAGTATTTGATGTAAAAAAAGGAAAAATAGATTCATATGTAAAGTCAGGCAGATTGGTGCCGATATGTAGTAATATATTTGGTTAGATAAGATATCTTGATTTTATCGGTAAGCAATGGTATCATCATTGTATACATTTGACAAGCAGGAAAGGCACCCTGCGCTCCCACGGGAACCTGATATGATGGATACGCCGCCCATCCAAATGTAAACATTAAATACTTAAAAATGTCAGATAAATATGAGCAATGATTTGGAGCTTATATCTATCTGACATTTTTAATTTGCGTCAGCAACGAGCTAAAGCGTGCTGCTCCTTGTTCCCTAATCAGGATACTTGATCAGATCGTACATCTTGCCATAAACACCCATATCGCGCACACCCTCAAGCTCCATGCCGAGATGCATGTATTTGTCGCACTTTGACTTGGCATCCGTCTCAAGGATGACTGGAACGTGCAACCTGTTTCCCTCAGAGAAGGCCATGTCCAGAACTTTCCTCATGTATCCCTGTCCCTGGTATTGTTCGCGGACGCAGACCATGCCGACAAATATAAATTTTTTTTTCTCTTTTTTCATTCGATCCTGAAGGGATTTTCCTCCCTTGGACAGAGCTTTTCCCATGCAGATCATCTCTTTAAGGCTCATGTTGTGAAAAAGAGCTTTGAGGATAGCCATGCCAGCTTTGAAATTCATTTTCTGTCCCGGCAGGGTATAGGCGATATACCCCTCGCCGCGTTCGCTTGTCGTATAGAGCATTTGTCCTTCAAATGCCATACGGACGTAGCCGGCTATGTAATTTGCCACGGCCTCTTTGCTGCTGTAGAACACTCCCATACCTGTTTCCTGCCCGTAGTCATAATGTCCAAATGCATGGCCGATATCCTCGGCTGCCTGCGCATCCCATTTTGTTATCTTCATTGTATTTTCTCCGTTCGATAATTATATTGTCGTTTCTAATTTGATTTATATGGTTAGACATTTCTAACTGCAATTATATTATCATATATAGAGTGAAAATGAAACAATGATCTCATTCAGGATGACATGATAGAAATATATGAAGATATGAAGGATGCCGATGTCATAGTGTTTGTATATGAAATATCACTACTAAAACAATACGTTTGTATTGAATTGGCATAAATTAAGTATTATAATTTATAAAGAAGCGGTGAAGTTGCATATTATTAATACTAGGAGGTGTATGAGAATGGCAAGCACAATACAGGTAAGGGTAGACAATGATCTTAAGTCAAAATCAGATAAATTATTTCATGATCTTGGAACAGATACTACGACAGCTATAAGAATTTTTCTTACCCAGGCAGTTGCAAATAATGGATTTCCATTTGAGATAAAAAGGGTTGTTACAGATCCATATGTGGCAATGACAGAGGAACAGATGATAGACAAACTGGCGAAGTCAAGACAACATGCTGAAAAAGGTGAATGTCGTGATGCTGATGTTGTGATAGATGATATGAGGAAGAAGTATGACTTATGAGGTGGTTTTGACAAAAGATGCAGAGAATGATTTGGATAATTTTATTCAATATCTCTTATTTGAAAAACATAGTAAACAGGCTGCAGCAAATGTTCTTCAGGACTTTGAGAATACGAAAAGAAGTTTGGAAAAAATTGCTTCAAGTTTGAAACTATGTGATAATCTGCGCTTGAGAAAGCTGGGATATAGAAGAATTAATTTTGAAAGACATAGATATTTTATGTTATATCGAATAGAAGGAGAACGTATTATAGTAGATAATATATTTCACGAATTACAGGATTTTGAGGGAAAAATGATATAGAACAATCCGTAGCGCAATTAACATTAAAGAGTGGGAAGCAATACAATACGCTTCCCACATATTTTTCTTATATGAGTAAGTGTATGATAGTGTATTTCTATTTGAGATAAAAGTATTGCTGTTGTGCGGACATATGCTTATAATTAAGGATAGATGGAAACACTACTTATGAAAGGAGATGCTTTATATGGCTACAAAATCTGCAAATTTATATGCAAGGATTGAACCAGATGTCAAAGAAAAAGCAGAAAGTATCTTGGCTACACTGGGTATCCCTGCTTCTAGTGCTATAAATATGTTTTATAAACAGATTATCTTACAGAGAGGACTTCCATTTGAAGTAAAAATACCATATGACAGACCTGTTGACATCAGCACATTATCAGATGCAGAGTTCGATGAAGAATTGGAGAAAGGATATGCTGATATGCAGGCTGGACGGACGAAAAATGCTAAAAAGGTCTCTACTGACATTCGTAAGGATTATGGAATATGATATATGAATTAGAGATATCCGAGCAGGCTGACAATGATCTGAGAGGAATTTTTGAATATATTGCCTTTGAATTACAATCTTCTCAAAACGCAAGCGGACAGCTTGACCGTCTGGAAGAGTAGATATTAAGTCTGGATACGATGCCGGAGCGTTATCGAAGATACGAGAAAGAACCGTGGAAAAGCCGTGGACTTCGTGTATTACTAGTAGATAATTATGTGGTATTTTATATTCCTGATAGCGATAAAAAGGTTGTAACCATTCTTAGAGTAATGTATGCAGGACGTGACACAGACAATCAGTTAAATCTATACACAAAGCAATAGGGTAAAGCAAATGCTACAGCAGCATAAAACTGCTGTGGCATTTTGTGTATATAAAACCATGTAATTTTAACTCAAAAGCGTTATATAAATTCCCGTAAGTATCGCAGTCGTTATAACTCCGTAGATATTTGCGCCCAGGGCGTAGTCGAGAATAAATGCTGAAGGGTCAGCCTTGGATGCCGCCTTCTGGGCGACCTTTGCGGTAGAAGGTACGCATGACACTCCGGCAATACCGACAGTAGGGTTGAAGTTTCCACGTTTGAAGAGGTATACGATGTAGCCTCCGACTATTCCGCCGATACCTGAGAGGGGCAGCGCGAGCATTCCAAGGATCAGGAGCTTGAGCACCTGTTCATTCAGGAACCAGCTTTTGTTTGGATGTGATCTTGCTTTTTCTCTGTTCCCTGACGATGGCTTTGCCTCTTATGCTCTTCGGTATGAGCAGCTTGAGTGATGCAAATAAAACCATAGGTCCGTCCGCACCGCCGATGATGGAGACTGCGGCTGAAGAACCGGCATCGAGGCCCATTGCCCTGGCGATAGGGTATGTAAGTATGGTGCCCGCCTCTGAGTCCGTTGCTGAATGTGAGTGTGTATATCGGCTGCAGAAAATCTATCTGCATATATTTCATCAGGTCATCGATGGATGAAAGCGGGGGATTGATGATCAGATTTCCTGTCTGGTTATTTTCAAGGAACAGGACACCGGCACAGTCAAGAAGCTCTTCGAAGCCTTTGGCATTTTGTCTTCTCCTGGTAAGCTGTTCGCCGGTCCTTACATTGTATACTATATTTGCTTCTATGATCCGATTTGCATCGGGGGTCTTTATGTCCCCGCTTTCAAGGGATGACTCGGCATGGCTGTCAGCTCCTTTTTGCTAATAACACCCACAATATATCCAATTGAGAAAATGGTGTCAATGAACCGCGGGGGAATTGGGGGTATCTGAACCATATCTTTGCCGAGGGGCAGTACGCTTTCCCGGTTAATATGCGAGTACCTAATCTTCACAAAATCTTCACAAAATAATTAGCACTCACCTCTTGACATTGCTAGCATAGAGGACTATAACATAGTCAAAGATAAGAAAAGGATAGCACAACCGGTGGTGCAGATGACCGTTCGGCATATGCACTGCAGATTTCTGTTATATAACATTTTAGGAAAACAGAAAGGAAGTGTTCAAAATGGATAAGAACCCAAAGCATCCATTGAAGAAAAAGAAAGTAGTTCAGAAGGTATATGCGACAGCAAATCATAACGCTGCAGCAGCTGAAGAACCGGCTACACCAAAGTCAAAAAAGCATAAATAGTATATGAGACAAAGGTCCCCTGTATCTGCATCAGGCAGGTATGGGGGACTTTTTTGTCGTGGGAACAGCAATATATAAATTTAATTTCTGAATATGGGGTTACTGATGTATAATATATATAACAAATATTTATGGGATACATTGTCGGACTTGACAGACTGATATATTTTCGAACTAAAATATATTGAGTGTTGATGGGATAATAGATTTGGGACACATGGGGAATATGAAAAATATGGAGAATGCGGAAGGAACGGAAACAACAGATAAGGTCAGAAAAACGGGTAAGCTGGATGAGAAGCTTTTGCCGCCGGACAAGCTTGTACTGCCTAAGGCCTCTACGCCCCAAAATCAGAACAAGCTTAATATGAAGATACTTCTGGTGGAAATTCTCATTGTGGCAGTGATCGCTGTGATCGTGATAGTTATGGCAGTAAATGGTAAGGGCAGGAATCCTGACATGAAAGGGTATTACTATAGAGGGCGCTGGCATCCAATAGGATTCGCCGGCATAGATCTGTATGGTTTCATTATGCTCATACTTATGTGTATTGGCCTCGGAGTGATGCGGGTAATCCCGGGTACTATAGCGGATTTTTCGACAAGACCGGGGAAAGAGAAACGTGGGGAGCTTGAATCTATCAGGAGAAATAATTATGCAAAGCATTTGTGCAGATTGATCGAGATTGATAAGACGGAAATTTTGGATAATATGAGAGATAGATTCAATCCTGTAGTCCAAATCTTTTTTTCGGAGGCGCAGGCTGAATGTCTGAATAGATCGAGGGCCTGCAATCATCTTATGGTCAGACTGGGGCTTGGCAGTGTGGATATATCTGATCATGTGGTGGTTCAGGAGGCTGGCGGAAAGCGGGAGAGAGAGGTACAGCTCACAGACGTTGCAAATGAGGTGAAGATAAAAACGGCAGTTATCCACGACTTGCCGGTGGTGCTGGATCTCAGCCGTACCGGGGTTATAGGAATAGTAAGTGATGGAAATAAAAAGAGTGCATTTGATATAGCGAGAAATATCATAGGCCAGCTTGAGATAAATGAGACAAATGACAGGATTCAGCTAGCATTTGCCTGTGATCCGGGTGATGGTGAATGGGTAGGATATGATGAGCTTTATCTGGCGGACCGTAAGAATGGAGAAATCTCTTTTGCCGCAGGAGAAGCTGATGTGAAGGGCTTGTTAGACATGCTGGCAAATGAGCTTCAGAAAAGAAATGGTACTCTGGATTATTTTGTGAATAGCGAGAATGTAGGCGGATATAGGCATATAGTTTTGTTTGTTGACGATCCCGGACTTCTGGAGGGGCATTTGATAAATCGGTACATTTTGCCGGGGGAAGAAAATCTGGATTTTACAGTTGTCGTTCTCTCTGATGATGAAGAGAAGTTTATTTTGGAGATGGACTGTGAGATAATACAAAATGATGATTTTGCGGGAATATATAAGCCTAGAACGGAAGAGTGGATAGAGATCAAATTCGACAGGGTGACCGAGGCAAGGCTGTGGAGTCTGGATGAGATTGTAAGAAAGAACAGTGAAAGGATGGTGCAGGATGAGCTACGTAGAATTTCGAGATGTAAAGAAAGTATACAAGACAGGTGAGGTGGAGATCAATGCTCTCCGCGATGTGGATTTTGAGATAGAAAAGGGAGAGTTCTGCGTCATAGTCGGAGCCTCCGGTGCGGGCAAGACTACTATCTTGAATATACTTGGCGGTATGGACACTCTGACAAGCGGCAGCGTGAAGCTGGATGGCAGAGAGATATCAACTCTGAATAAGAGACAGCTCACGGCATACAGAAGGTATGATGTGGGATTCGTGTTCCAGTTCTACAATCTGGTACAGAACCTCACAGCACTTGAGAACGTGGAGCTGGCGGCACAGATCTGTAAGGAACCGCTGGATGCTGCAACGGTTCTGAAGCAGGTGGGACTTGAGGATCGTATGGCGAACTTCCCGGCACAGCTCTCAGGTGGTGAGCAGCAGAGAGTTGCCATAGCAAGGGCGCTTGCAAAGAATCCAAAGCTTCTGCTCTGTGATGAGCCGACCGGAGCTCTGGATTACAACACAGGCAAGGCTGTGTTGAAGCTCCTTCAGGATACATGCAGAAATACGGGAACGACAGTTATAGTCATAACGCACAACCAGGCACTCACAGCCATGGCGGACAGAGTCATCACGGTTAAGAGCGGAACTGTGGAGAAAGTGGTTATGAATGATAACATCAGGAACGTTGAAGATCTGGAATGGTAGGTGGCCTATGAAATCAATGATGAGACGCACGACATTTCGTGAGATAAAAAATACATTTGGAAGATTTGCAGCCATCATGGCGATCATAGCCCTGGGCGTGGGATTCTTCTCGGGTCTCAAGATGACGAAGCCGGACATGATGAATACCATATCGAATTTCCTTGACAAGGGAAATTTCTATGATCTGCATCTTCTGTCAACTCTTGGATATACGGATGATGACGTGGATTCATTTGCCGGGGAGAAGGATGTGCTGTACGCTGAGGGCGGTTATAGTCTGGACGTCCTATACAAGAACCAGGGTGAAAATGACAGGGTGTTGAAGACTATGTCAGTTCCGGAAAACATCAATAAACTGAGTCTTGTGGACGGACGCATGCCGGAAAAGGAAGATGAATGTGTTGTAGATGCCAAGATGGACAGTATAAAGATAGGTGATGTCATAGAGGTGGCAGATGACGATGCAGCAGAAGGTGAGGACAGCAGTACACAGGATATCCTTAAGGTGAAGAAATTCACCGTTGTCGGAACTGTCAACTCCCCTCTTTATATTAATTTTGAAAGAGGCACCACAACCCTTGGAAATGGTAAGATCGCGGGCTTTGTATATGTCAGCCCTGAAGCATTTGACAGCGAATGCTACACCGATGTATATGTGAAATTTGACAGAAAGTTTGATATGTATGCCGATGAGTATGAAGACTATATAGACGACAGGATGGACGAATGGGAGTCAATATGTAAGACCAGTGTACTGGACAGATATAAGGATATCCTCATGGCAAAGGGTATGACGGAGGATATGGTGAAGGACATAACGCTGGATGATGCAGATGGTGTGAATTATTACATACTCGGCAGGGAGACGAATATCGGATATGTCTGCTTTGAGAGCGATTCAGACATAGTGAATGGAGTTGCAAAGGTATTTCCGGTATTCTTCATATTGGTTGCCGTGCTCGTGTGTATGACTACCATGAACAGAATGGTTGAGGAACAGCGCTCTATGATAGGCATGTTGAAGGCTCTCGGCTATGGCAAGGCGGCTATCATGGGAAAATATATGATCTATTCGGGAACTGCAGCTGTAGTAGGATGTGCAGGTGGATATCTTATAGGTACATATGTATTTCCGGAGGTTATCTGGTATGCATATCATATGATGTATATACATGTGCCGCTTGAGAGAACCACAGACTGGACGCTGGTTATTGGCGTGCTGGCAGCATCCCTTTTGTGCACTGTAGGTACAACTTGGTTTTCCTGTAGATACGAGCTTTCTGAGACTGCGGCAAGTCTTATGAGGCCTAAGGCTCCGAAACCTGGCAAGAGGGTGTTCCTTGAGCATATCCCATTTATATGGAAGAGACTGAAATTTCTGAGAAAGGTAAGTGTCAGAAATGTATTCAGATATAAGAAACGTTTTTTTATGATGATAATAGGAATAAGCGGCTGTACTGCGCTGCTACTCACAGGCTTTGGAATAAACGATTCCATAAGCGGATTTGCGGATAATCAGTATGGGAAGATACAGGTCGGAGATGGAGTGATAACGCTGAATACATCGATTGCGGGTGATAGAGAAGAAGATGAACACTTCCGTAGTCTGAAAGACAGGCTGGATGAGGTTACTTCTTGTTATGATCTCGTCAGTGAATCTACCTGGGATTTGGTGCGTGATGGCGGCGTAAAGTCCGTGAACATGGTCATCATGGAAGAACCTGAGCACGTCGACAGATATATGAAGTTTGCGGATAAAGATGGTGCGAAGATAGAATATCCGGGCAAAGGGGAAGCTGTGATCAATACTGCGCTGGCAGAACAGTACGACCTCAAAACAGGCGATGTAATAACGGTCAGAGACAGCGAGATGAAAGAGATAAGAGTCTCCGTATCAGGCATATTCAGGAATCATGTATACAACTATGTGTATATCTCACCTGAAACATATGAGGATCAGATGGGGGAGGCACCTCAGTACAAATCGGTGTACTTCAATCTTAAGGAAGGCGCAGATTCGCACGAGATATCTGCCGATCTTATGGGTGATGCAGAAACCGCATCAGTGACTATCAACAAGGATATGAAGAACAGGATATCCAAGATGATGGAGAGTCTGAATTATATAGTAATTGTAGTTATACTATCGGCGGGTGCACTTGCATTTATCGTTCTCTACAATCTGACAAATATCAATATCACAGAGCGCCTCAGGGAGATAGCGACTATAAAGGTTCTGGGATTTTTCAAAAATGAGACTTCGGCTTATGTGTTCAGGGAGAACCGAGTCCTGACGACATTCGGAATCGCTGTGGGACTTGTGCTTGGAGTGTTTTTGCATGCATTTGTCATAGGACAGATCAAGGTGGATATGGTCGCATTTGATACATATATAGCGCCGATGAGCTATGTGTACAGTATAGTGTTGACATTTGTGTTTAATTTCCTTGTCAACAGAGTCATGTCAGTCAAGCTTGATAAGATAAATATGGCGGAATCGCTTAAGTCGGTGGAATGATCCTTTCATATATGGCATGTAACAGAATAGTTTAGATGTTTATTACGATCCACAGGGCGTACAGTATAGACGGTACGTTTTGTGGATTTTTTTGCAAAAAAGTTGTTTTCACGCCTGTTACTAGCCTTTTGGTTAGTGTACATGTAAAAACATAGCAATTATAATTGTAAATATATTATTGATATCAGAATGTGGCAGCTTAAAACGGCTGGTGCTCATGGTTAGTTTTTTAAGTGAAAGGGAGGAAGAAATTATGAGAAAGAGGGCGATAAGCTGGGCGCTGACGGCCAGTATGGTGCTATCTATGCTGTCCGGATTTATTCCCGGACAAAAAGCATACGCGGCGGACAGCTCGAAGAAAACAGGCAAGACGGTGGTCGAGACAGAGATTGACGAGAGTACATACAAAGCTCTGGGTCTCAGCACCGATATAGACAAAAGCAAAGCTGCGGTGCCGTATGACAAGGATAATATATCTACATTTGCAGAGGTGAATGAGGTATACGTTGCGGCAAACGGCAATTACAGAAACAAGTACACTGTGCGAGACGGATTTGACAGGATTGGAGATTTCAAGGACAGGACTACAAAGGTAAACAGCAGCCTTGGCAATCTGTACGGAGCGTATGGTTTCTATGATCTTGGCGAAGATAATGTGAAAGTGGAACACGGCGGATCGGGAGACAGTAACATAAGTAGCAACATGGGAAATGTTCTAAAAAAGGACAGTAATGGTTTTAACGGCCTGTATGCGACAAGCGTTGCATTTGATGGAGGCGACGGAAAAACCAACTACGTTGCGGAGCTAAGAGTACATGGAGATAAAGTATTCGGTCCAGCTGGATGGAAAAGTATTAAAACTGTCATAGACGGCAAGGAGTACCGCGGAAAGATAGATGTGAATATTTTCAAGATAGCAGCTGATGGTACAAGATATTCAATTGCTACGCTTACCCCTACTTTAAACAAGAATTCTACATATAGCGATGGACTTTTGTATTTTATCAGAAGATACCAGCAGGAGCTGGATGCGATGTTTGAGATCGAAAAGGCCGATCTGAATGGAGATGGCTTTGAAGATCTTCTCGTATACTGTGGAACTTACGAGGATAGAAATATAAACGATCAGAACATACGCTATGCCATAGTCGATGTATATTATGGCAAGGGAAACGGCAGGTTCACAAAGGGAAATAATATAAGCATACCGGGCGGGCTTGCATCTAATTATGAAAGTGGAGCGGGTGGATCGTGGTGTGATTATGGAATAGGAAGAGCTCCTGTGGTAACTCTGGCCGGCGGTGATCTGGAGCAGGATGGCCGGGATGAGGCCGCGGTTGCCGTATCTGGATCAGTTCAGAATCGCAACATGGCAAAGGCAGGTCATATGACCGTCTATACATATAAAGACGGCGGACTTGTCCCTATAGAAGGTCTGAATGAAGTGTCACTTGGAGACACAGATGGCAAAAAACAGAACTACGGAATGTATGCTGCAAACTGTGCATTTGGTCGGTTTAAGTATCCCGGATCAGGAGCCATGGTCACAGGACTTATAGTTGGTGGATATTATTCGAGCAATTCTCAATATTTGCAGATGGAATATGAAGCCACGCAGGCTGCATACAGATACGTATACTACGATAGTCTGACGGATAATTATGTGTTGTCAGATTATCATACGAGAAGCCTGGGGACTAAGAGTAAAGAAATCGTGAAATATCACGAGGTTAAAAATAAAGAATATTACAGACCTGTGAATGCACCTCTGGCGCTTGCGTGTGCAGACCTTAAGGGCATGAACGGCAATAATGAAAATGACAGTGTGCTTTTTGGCGCAGAGGTATATGCTTTCTCACTGGAAGATGGCGGAATAACAGGTTCGGAGATAGGAAGCATGAGTATATGTACCGACCAGCGCAATCAGGGCAACGACAAGAAGAAAAAAGATCAGGTGTGGATCGGCGATGTCAGGGTTGGCTGTGTCGATAAGGATGCCAAGGGGAACAATTACAGACAGAGTTTTGTGTGCGTTGTGGGAGTGCACAGAGAGAAGAAACTCAATGATAAAGATGATTATTACTGGCTGGACATAGCGACATTTTCTATGGATGGCGGCAGCCCATACAGCAGTCAGGAGGGTGTAGTATGCCAGTCGAACAGCAGACAGGATATGTATGGAACATTTGTTTCACTGTGTCTTCCGGATATTGATAATGACAGTGTGCGGTTAAAGTACGAGGGAGAGTATCCGGTATACACAAATCCAGAGGTCTATGCAATCCTTCAGGCAAGTCCGTATTTTGATGATGTTCAGGAAGTATATGAATATGTAAATAACGGTGGAACATCATATTCAACAAGCAAAGGTTCATCGAACACGGTATCAGCTAACTTGTCAATATCAGTTGGCGCGTATGTGTCGTCGGAGATCCAGCTCATCGGAGCAGGTGAGGTAGAGGTTGAACTTTCGTATGGAGCAAGCTTTGAATATGCAAATACAAAGACAACGGAATATGAGATAACATATAATGCCGCAGGTGGAGGTTCTGATCAGGTTGTTCTGTACTGTTTGAAATATATGTATTACGAATACTCCATATATGATCCGATTGCGAGAAAATGGGAGCCGGTGGTTATGCCGGTATGTCTCGGACCTTCAACTTCAATCATAGATGTGGCAGATTACGACAAGGTTGCAAGAAGGAGCAAGGGGCTCAACGAGATATATAATAATATTCTGAATAACACAGCGGGAGACCCTGCTACATACCAGACTCTTGGAGGTAAATTAAAGTACGCCTATCAGTCAGGTGGAAATAACAATTATTCTTCTGTAAATGCCAGCTCTGGTGCAGATCAGACTCAGACGATATCTGTGACTGATGAGAATGAGTATTCAACTGAAGTGTTCCTTGAGGCGAACGAAAAGCTTGGTGCTGGAGGCGGAGGACTCGGTAATAAGGTCATCGTCGGTGTAACATCAAGCCAGCATGCGGGTCTTGGTCACACCCGTGTAAGCTCGAATGGTGTTACATACAGTGGAACGGTGGACAATGTTCCGGCAGACTGCACAGGGTTCTCATTTGACTGGCAGCTGCGGGTGAACACTGCAAAGCTGAACAGCGACAGTGATTCAGTGTTCGTCATTGGCTATGATGTTAAGAATGTTGTTCGTCCGGCGCGTATGCCGATGGGACTTTCTGTTGTCGACACAACGAGAAACAGTGTCAGTCTTGAGTGGTCACCGTCCAATGATGCAGATTACTATGAGGTCTGTATCGTTGATGCAGGAGGTAATTACAACAGCAAGGCAGTTGTGCCATATACAGTTACTGACTATGAAGTGAAGGGACTATATTCCAACAGGACTTACACGTTTGCAGTGAGGGCTCTTCAGGCAAATGGTTCAAAGAGTCTGTTCAGCCGCCCTGCAACCGCGACGACACTTCAGGACAGTTCTAACTTCCATATAACAAAGAACCCTGATGATACAAATACGTTTGCGGGTGGAAATGCAGAATTTGCGGCAAATGCGGTTTATTATGATGGGGATGGAGTAAACCAGAGCGTTGGATACAACTGGCAGGTTAATACAGATAATGGATGGAGAAGCGTATCGACAGGAGGCAGCAATCCTACGCTCAGACTTACTGATGTAAGTGATGAAATGGATGGAAACGAATATCGATGCAGAGTTTATTACAACGACATCACACTCTACACCAAGACTGCGACACTCACTGTAAATAAGGCGGACAGCAAGGTCATGCTTCTGGCACACAACGATACCGAGAATAAAGATCTGTCTGATGGCAGCGTAGTCAGGGCATCGGGCTCAGAGACTACAAAGGTGGAGAACGTGACTAAGGAGAGAAATCTTATAACAGTCGCATCCGGAGTCAGGGAATATATTCTTGTCAGCGACGGAACAAACTATATGTGGAAAGATAGTGACGAGAATTATTATCCATGCAGCGTAAGCGTCAAAAAGGACAGCGATGGTTACGTGGATGAATCACAGACATTTAAAGCATCTGATGTGGGCGGCACGGCATATGGTGTGAGTGAATCAGATTTCATCGCAGATATTGATGGCAATACTTACAAGCTGATCAGCGTAAATGCAGCTGACTATGCAGGTGAAAAGGTGTCATATGCATCTGATGATGTTACATATGACAGGATACTCGCAAAATGGGTATCAGAGGATGGCAGCAAGAACTTCTATCTTCTCGGAAACACATCGGGAAGTGAAGACAGTACGGTGTACTATTATGTGGCAGATAGTGAAAGCGGAAGTTTTACGATGACTTCAAAGAAGACTCTGAATGTGTCAGATACTGTCAAGGTGGTCCAGACTGATCTCAAATCAGTATATCAGACCAAGACGGTGAGATCTGAGACCACAGGAGCAGAGGTCACATATACAGGAGACAAGATCACACTCAGCTGTCAGCCAAAATCACTGTCAGGTGAGGATGTACAGGGAGATGTGGAATTTGTCATCACAGGACCTGAGAGCAAGCGCATAGCTGGTAAGTATGACAGAGCAAATGGCTGCTATACTGCACAGTGGGAGCCAGCCGGACAGGGAATATACAACGTATATGTATACTTTGCAGGAAACAAACAGTACAACGACAGTATATCTGACTCGATGGCTATATATACCTCATTTGAGGGAAAGACGAACATGAATCTGACCATGCAGGATAATGTAAGATACGGAGATTCAGTGAAGATGTCTCTGGAGAGAGTGTCATACGACAATACAGGAAAGCTTCAGGATATCACGGACGATTCAGAATACACAGTTAAGATAAAGAATAATAAGACAGGAGAATTTGAGGACACAGACAAATACGAACTTGCAAACGGCGTGTTTATACCGAAGTCTATTGGAATGTTCCAGATAACGGCATCAAATGGCGGAGACAAGACTCAGAAGAATATAAATGTTGGAAGGGCACAGCTTGAGATAGCTGCCCAGGATACAGAGAAAAGTGTAAATGATTCTGTAAGAGAGTGCGAGGATGCGGTGATAACAGGTCTCAAGGCATGGGATACCGACATAATGCCTCAGAGAGACAGGGATTACGAGCTCAGATCATATGGAGTAAGTGGGCTGCTGCCGGGTATATATGATATAGATGTTGCATACGTCAAGGTGGACGATCAGCATTCACAGGTTATGAATGAACTTGAGAAGAACTATATAATAAACCTGGTTAAAGCATCATACACACTGACAGGAAACGTGTACACAGTTACTGCCAGGCCGGCAAATACACATGGTACAGTTTCAATCAAGTACCAGCAGCCTGGGAATGAAAACAGTGACGGACTCACAGTTGACAGTGGAACAAGACTCCCTGAGAACTCAACGATCACTTTAGCTGCTACTCCTCATAAGGGATATAAGGTTAAGAGCTGGTCACTAAATGGAAAGACAGTTACGGATCCACAGTGTGGAACATCCGGTGGCAAGGCGTGCAGTGATGACCAGATCCAGATGGCTAAGCTGAAAGCAAACATGAATGTAGCAGTAAACTTTGAGCCTGTATATCACAAGCTGACATACAAGCCGGACAATGAGGCTCACGGAACACTCAAAGCAAACTATGTGACGGATGGAACAATTGGAAAATCGTTTGGTTCAGGTGCAAACATTCATATAGAACAGAAGGTAAGACTCACTGCGGTTCCGGCAGCAGGATATGTTCTGGATCATTGGACTGTTACGGGAGAAGATGGAGTTCCAGAGACCGTTCTCGCGGAAGATGGAGTGACAAATAACACATCTCTCACATATGATGCAGAGGAGATCAGCGAGGATACACTTATCACGGCATATTTTGCAGAGGCACAGAATTTCAAAATATCAGTCTCGCCTGTAACTGTTGGAAGCGATGGAAAGACTACAGTGACAACAGGTGTGGATGTCACAGTCAAGGCTCAGCGAGTTGACGGCACAGTGACTATAGAGAGCGGTGAAGATGGTATATATGAAGTCAGCCGAGGCGACAATGTGACCATCCAGGTTACCGTTCCGTCAGGACTACTTCTCGACGGATGGTCAGCAGCAGATGGACAGGAACTTGGAACTATATCAGCGGATCTCAGGACGATGACAGTGTATGATATAGCTTCAGACCTCGATTATACAGTTAAGTACACTGCGCCGAACAGATACAAGGTGACATATGGTGCGGATGATGATGCAGCTGGTGTGGTAGATGCTGTTGCTGCAGGAAGTACAGACGCACTTGTATCCGGTGACAAGCAGCTTCAGGGAAGTGACATAGTATTTACAGCAACTCCAAATGAAGGCTACGAGGTAGCATACTGGGAGGTAAATGGCGAGAAGGTTGATGCTGAGGCAGAAGGTACTGGCGCCCAGAGGTATGAACTAGAATATCTCGGCAAGGATACAAAGGTTGTCGTATACTTCTACAAACAGCCGGTTGTGTCGTGGACATCAGGAAATGACACAGAGATGACTGCAAAGTCAGGAGATTCTGATCTGGCAAATGGCGGATATATCGCATATGCAAGTAAGGATGATCTGAAATTCTCATTTGCGGTGAAGAGAAGTTATGAGATAGCTGACATAAAGGTAAATTATGCAGGAGAGGATGTATTCAGTCTTGCGGAGGACAGCGGAGAAGGAAAGCTGACTGAGACTGCGGATGCTGAGTCCGGAACAGAGAGATACACATTTACGTGGAGTGCTCCGGCAGATGGGTTTACAGGGGATGTGACAGTAAATGCCACATACAGAAAGATCGCACCATCCGTGAAGGCTGAGTATTCTCTGAAAGTGATAGAGAAGGCTTCTGCTGGAGAGGCGTCAGGAAAGACACACGGCTCTATAAGTGCAGATGTGTCAAGAAAAAATCTCCCTTCATACATACAGATAGGAGATACCATAAGTGATGCGACGGAGAGCAAATCTGCGCAGATCACAGACATATACAGAGATTCTGTCATCACATTCAAGGTTGTGCCTGATGATGGATACAATGTAAAAGAATGGATCATAAATGGACATAAGCTGACAAGCGAGACGGAGAATATAAAGTTATATTCAGACAAGAAAGTAAATGATACCCTTAAGATCACGGTTGACGGAGATTCATCTGATATGACAGTTATGGCTGGTCTTGAGCTGGTTGGTGATGTACTCACATTTGGTCCTGAGACAGAGGGAACAGGTGAGGTGAGCGCCATGATCACATCTACAAAGCTGGTGCTCGAATCAGGAGATATGATAGGTGCTGCTTCATATGTGGAATTCACAGCGACGGCTGCAGAAGGATATGAAGTTGCAGACTGGCTTGTAAATGGAATCAGTCAGGGCGTGGCAGAGAATATATTTGCATACAAAGTGCCAAAGGATACGAGAGTTGATGTGAGGGCTGTGTTTGACAGACCTGTGTATAAGATAACATGGTCAGCGGACGGAGCCGGACAGATAGAGGCAGAGAACGTGACATCAGGAGAGACACTATATGGAGAGTCTGCGGATATCAGAGGCGACAGAATGCTTAAGTTTACGGCTATTCCGGATCTGTATATGGAGTGTACGGGATACACAGTAAAGACAGCAGAGGGAACAAAGGATTACACAGCAGAGGAGCTTGGCAGCAACGTATTTGTGGTTGACAAGGTGGCATCTGACATAGATGTTGTTGCTCACTTTGCTAAGCAGGAACTCAAGTCAGTTATAACCTTTGAGGCAAATGATGCTGCTCTGGGAACTGTGACAGCGGTATATGGACTAGACAAGAAGGCTGAGATCACAAGTGGCGACAGTCAGGTATCCGGCGGAGATGTAGTATTTACAGCAGCTCCTGCAGAGGGCCAGATGATCGAGGGCTGGTATCTTGATCCTGAGTGTACACAGGCTATAGAAGGCACTGGACTGGAGCAGACCACCTATGAGGTGAAGACTATCTACTCAGATGTGGCAGTATATGTCAAGTTTGTGGAGATTCCAGAGTATACAGTTAAGGTAGGTACAACAGGAACAGGCTCAGCGAAGATCACAGCAGCTTCAGACGGAGAGGAACTTGAGATCGTATCAGGAGAGGTTAAGCTCAAGAGACATAAGGATCTTACAATAACAGTTGCACCGAAGGATGAATACAACACAGTTGAGCACTGGACAGTTGACGGAGCAGATGTTGATTCAGATGAACTCACATACAAGCTGACAGACATAACAAAGGATGCAGAGATATATGCATATATCGCACCATCACTTCTTGTAAATGTAATATTCAAGAATGAGGATGAAGTTAAGAAATATGACAATATAGACATCAGTACAGGTTATGTCGGCGAGGATGGAGATATAAGCGGACTTAAGCCAATAAATGCTGAGAATAACTTAGTGAGAATAGGTTCTGGCAAGGATGTAAGATTTGCCATAACACCTTCTGATGATTATATGATCCAGGCATGGACAGTTAAGTACATCAGAGGCGGAAAGGTTGTCAAGGAAGAGTCTGGCACTGACTTTGGATTTACCAACGAGATACTTTTAAATGATGTTACAAACAGCATAGAGGTAAGTGCAGAGCTTGTTGACAGAGTTGGATATGCCATTCCTGTAGAGGGAAATTATGACAGAGATAATAATCTGATAGAGACTGCAGGTGGTGAAAGCACACCGGAGACAGCTTACACTATAACAGACCTTACAAAGATACCAGACAATGTGGTATTCAAGAATGACAATGGCGTAGTTCTTGATAATATGGTAAGAGAGAACGGAGATGCGAGTGTTGTTATTACACCTGCTGAGGGCTGGAGAATCAGAGATATAATCATTGATGAACCAGAGAACGCTGAAAATTCAGAGGAGTCAGAGAATATCATGTCAGTCCAGCCAGTGCTTGCAGAGGATGGAACTGAGACAGGAGCATATCTTGTAAGTGATGTAAACGTCACAAAGAATATGGAGTTTAAAGTTGATGCAGTTAAGCTTTACTCTGTAACAATAGCAGATACAGAGCATGGAAACATAAAGGTGACAAAGCCAGATGGCACAGAGGTGGAGAATGGTGAAATGATTGACGAGAAAACTGTTCTTACATACACAGCAACACCGGATATGTACTATGACTTTGACGCATGGACAGAGGATGCGGCAGATCAGGCTGAGAGCACATTTGAAAAAGCCCTTGACGAAAGTATCACAGTGGGAGCAGCCTTCAAGGCAAGATATGCGAAGGTAAGTATTGCCACAGTGAAGAATGGTACGGTAACTGTCACAACAGCTGACGGTAAGAAGATATCTAACGGACAGCTGGTTCAGGAAGGCACAGATATCATCTGCAAGGCAATTCCTGCAAAGCATTGTGATCTGTCAGCCTGGGGCGGAGATGCCAAAGGCAAGACTGGTACTACAGTGAAACTTACGGTGACAAAGAACATGAATATAAGAGCGGCATTCAAGTTCAGGTATGTGAAGGTAGCTATTGGAAAGACTGAAAACGGATCGATCACAATCAAGACTGCAGAAGGCAAAACAGTTAAGAATGGTGCATCAGTGATCGAGGGAACGGTTCTTATCTGCACGGCAAAGGCGGCAAACAACTGTAAACTTGGAAGCTGGACAGGAAGCTTCAAGAGTACAAAAACTTCGGTAAAGGTTGCTGCAAATAAGAATATGAAAATCAATGCCAGGTTTGTAGCAAAAATACCGGCACAAAATACAGCTGGTATCAATAAGAATATCCATGCAGTAGTATCCGGAAACAAAGTGACAGTTGTGTGGGGTAAGGTTAACAAGGCTGACGGATATGATATATATGCACAGGAGTGCTATGTAAACTTTAACTCGAAAAGTCTTATTAAATCGGTAAAGGGCGCATCGGCAACCCGAGTTACAATATCCAGCATTAATGGCAAATCACTTGCTAAGTTTGATACGATCAAGCTGAGAGTAAAGGCATATAAGCTGGTAAATGGTAAGAAGAAGTATATAGACAATAGTGTCATGCTTCATATAGTTACCAATAGCAGCAAATATACCAACATCAAGAAGGTTCTGCTTCCACAGAAGAGCTACGTGTTGGGAGTTAAGCAGACGATTAAGCTTAAACCTGGATATACCAAGGCGGATGCCAGCAAGAAGGTGCTTGATGGCAGACATGGTGCAAGGTATTTGTATGCATGTACAAATAAAAATGTTGCTACAGTTGATGCCAAAGGAAGAATAAAGGCAAAGGCCGCAGGAAAGTGTACGGTCTATGTAATTGCTGTAAATGGCACTACACAGGCTGTGCAGATTATAGTAAAATAAAAATAGTAGCTGCATGAGGTGCTTGATATCCGGCCCGTTGGGGCTGGATGCAGGCACCTTTGCTGATATATACAGGGTGTTGATTATCTATACCGGGATTAAAAAGTGAGAAAAGGAGATTTGTACATATGGGGAATACGGCTTCGGGTAATAAAGGCTGTTTTATAAAACCGAAAAAAGCCTGGAGGCTTCTGAAGACAGCGGATGAAGGGAATGTAACTGCATATATATTCGGGGTCAGTGGTTCGGGAAAGACGACTCTTGTCAGCAGATATCTTGGAACACGTAAGTACATGGTGGTGGATGCCGGCGGTATCAGACCGGATGACCTTGTGGTAGAAAGCAGCAACGCAAGAAAAATAATTGTCATAGATAATCTGCACGAGCTCTCATGGGGGGATGTGGACACAGTGAGGGAGCAGATCATAGAACTCATTAGAAGAGAAGACGTATGGGTTATACTCGTTGGCCGGTGTCCGGTTCCCCCATGGCTTTCTGCTGTAAGATTTCAAGAAGGATTTTATGTGGTGGACAGCAAGCTGCTTATGTTCAGTCTGGAGGATATAAAGAAGTATGCTGAATACGCTGGATTTAGTATCAATGAGGCACAAGTGCAGAGAATGTACTATGAGACTACAGGACTTCCGCTGGCTGTGGAGATGTGCCACATCAAATACATGGAAATGGCATATACAAGCGAGATAACAGATGATATGTATAATGATTTTTCGAGACGCGTTGAGGATGAGATGTGTAATTACCTTGAGTATCATGTGTATGATAACTGGGATGTGGAAATGCAGGAATTTCTCATGGAAATATCCGTGGTGGATGAGTTTACAACAAAACAGGCTGAGATGATAACCGGAAGAAGTGACAGTGAGCTTTTGATCGAGAGGGCAAAGTGGCTTGGAAACTTTATGACCAGCCGGATGGATAAGGATGGCAATACACAATATCAACTGCAGTTTCACATGAGGGTCTCTATGCGCAGACGTCTTAAGCGGAAGTACGAGAAAGAGCGTATAAGAGGCCTGTATGAGAATGCCGGACTGTTTTACAGACTTAACGGAGATATAAGGAAAGCTTTGGAGATGTATGAAAATGCAGGAGTTACAGAGCGAATAGTTTCAATACTTGTCGATAATGCCAGACATGCGGCGAACAGTGGTTATTACTATGATCTGAAAAAATATTACCTGGAACTTCCGGATCATGTCATCGAGAAAAGTCCTGAGCTTATGTGTGGTATGAGCATGCTGCAGTCACTCCTTCTAAATCCTGATGAGAGTGAAAGATGGTACGACAGACTAAAATTATATGCAGATGAAAACCAGGGAAGTGCCAGGAAAAATGCAAAGGGACTTTTGCTGTATCTGGATATTGGTCTGCCGCACAGGGGGAGTGTTGATGTATTAAAGCTTTTGAAGTCAGCATACACCATGGTTTTTAATAAAGAAGTAAGAATACAGGAATGGTCGGTTACGTCCAATCTGCCATCAATGATGAATGGCGGAAAAGATTTCTGTGAGTGGAGCAAGAGAGACAGAGAGCTGGCGTCGAAGGTTGGCAGGATTGTTGAGTTTGTACTTGGAAAATACGGAAAAGGTCTTGTAAATCTTGCTTTGGCGGAGAGTTTTCTTGAAAAGAGCGGAGATAATTACGAGGTGGCAACGCTTGCGGCAAAGGGCAGAATGCAGGCGGAAGCAGGAGGAAAAATCGAGCAGTGCTTTGTTGCTGATGGTATATTGGCGTGGCTGCATTTGCAGAACGGAAAGCCACAGGAGGCTCTTGAGGTTTTGAATGGAATAGAGGGAAAGGCTGAAAAAGAGGAAGGACAAAATCTCCTTCCCAATATATATGCATTTGAGACCAGATGCAGCCTGTACAGAGGAGATAGAGCCTGTGTTACAGGTTGGATGGAAAATGCTCCGGATGAAAATGTTGAATTCAGGATATATGACAGGTTTATCTATCTAACCAAAGTGAGAGTATACCTTCAAAGCGGACGGAATGAACAGGCATATTCGCTGCTGACAAAGCTGAGATATTATGCTGAGATGATGTCCCGTACGTATATAGGGATAGAATGTAGTGTGCTGATGGCTGTAGCTTTGCAGCGATTAAAAAATGATGACTGGAAAAAGGCGATGTGCCATGCTATTGATACTGCGATGGAATATAGCTTCACAAGGATTATATCCAGAGAAGGTGCGGCGGTGAATACTCTTATAAATACCTGTGGATGGAAAGTCGAGAAAGATGGTGCTGACGATAAGGAGATAGCCGCAAGAAGGGCATATTTCAGACAACTGCAGAAGGAGACTGAGAGTATGACGAGATACTACCCCGGATATATGAAAGCGGGAGTGGACGATGTTCAACTCAGTGAGACGGCTACAGCCATACTTAAATTGCAGGCAGAGGGCTTGTCCAGACAGAAGATAGCGGACAGACTCAACATGTCGGAGGCGAATGTAAAGTATCATCTGAACCAGGTGTACAGGAAACTCGGGGTGACTGATAAGGCCGGGGCGGTCAGGGAGGCATCTAACAGGGGACTTATCTAGTGATTGTGAGATTTGTGTTCGGTGGTGATTTACTTGAATACACCGCATGTAAAAGTTGCATATGAATGTATGCTATGAATGTACATAATTAGGGTGGAAAAACTTAGACTGTTGTTGTATTATGTCTATAATTATGATTACATACGAATCAGTAACGTCAGATTGAGATGAGGATAATTTCCGTATGGCATAAAAGTGTTGGTGAAGATGGCGTTTGGAACTTAGAGAATGAGCGAGTACGGACGGATTCGTATTTGACAGGTATTCAAGGAGGAATTACGACGTGAATTTTTTGGAAGAGAGAATAACTAAGGATGGAATAGTAAAGGAGGGCAATGTTCTCAAGGTGGATAGTTTCCTGAACCACCAGATGGATATACGTCTGTTTGATCAGATCGGTGAGGAGTTCAAGAAGAGATTTGAGGGAACAGAGATCAACAAGATCCTTACTATAGAGGCATCCGGAATAGGCATTGCCTGTGTTGTTGCCAGACATTTTGACGTGCCTGTTGTATTTGCGAAGAAGTCAAAGAGCATCAACATAGAGGGCGATGTGTATGTGGCAGAGGTAGAGTCATTTACACACAAGTGCAAGAATCAGGTCATCGTGTCCAAGAAGTTCATCAATCCTGAGGACAAGATTCTTATCATAGATGATTTCCTTGCAAATGGATGTGCGCTTCAGGGGCTCATCTCCATAGTGAAGTCGGCAGGTGCCAGCGTTGAAGGAATCGGAATAGCAGTTGAGAAAGGCTTCCAGACAGGTGGTCAGGTCATCAGGAATCTAGGATATCATCTTGAGTCGCTTGCGATAGTGGACAGCATGGACGCTGCTACGGGCGAGATAAAGTTCAGGGAGCAGTAGGATCGCTGCGGGATATTTGCTGAGAGGTGGGGTATATGGGAAATAACAATTTAGAAGAAAAAAATGTTTCTATGCCTGAGAAAATTGGAGGCGTAATATTTGGCATATGGTTTGTTGCCAGTATTATAGCCGGATTTGTTGCAAGTGAGATCGGAACGGATGCTGTTATGCTTGTTGTGGGGCAGTTTTTTGCCGGGATAGTTCTTGTCATAATTCTAAAGACTCTTATTCCGATGATTAAGAAGCGAAAGCGGGGGAGCATCATCGGTATAGTGTTCATATCTGTGTTTGCCGGTGCTGCATCGGCGCTGATATGGGCGGCGTGTGCTGTGAAAGATGGCTCTTTTGCGGATAAGATAGTATTGCTCCCGGAACGGATATTGGGGAGAGAAAATTGCAATGTTGGAGCATTTTATGCAGAGATATTTGCCTGTGCATTCTTTGTGGTCAGTGCAATAACACTGCTCTCTGTGATATGTAAGAGAAAAGCGCTTGAGCGAAGATGTTCATTTACTGTGAAAGCTGTATGCCATGATGTACGTGCAGATATGAGACAGGATATGAGAGCCGGCAGAAGATATCCGGAGGCGGGAGTATTTGAATTTACATACAGGGATAAGCAGTATAAAGTGTATGAGCAGACATATGTATATGGACTGAATATAAGTAAAGGCGATGTGGTATATCTTTATATCAACCCAGAAAATCCGTACGAATTTTATCTGGAAAACAGTGGTATATTCAGCAGTCAGGCGATATGGTCAGCAGTTTTTTTGATGGTTATATCAGGTTTGATGGCCGCAGGCTGCAATTTGTTGATTTTTAGGTGAAAAAATAGCCAGGTGTATGTTCTCCAATTTGGAGAATATGCACCTAGCTGTTTCTACGTAATTTTATCTAAAACTCTTCAGCCAGTTCACAAGAGAGTCATGCCAGATGTTGTCTGTGACAGTCTTCTTCATCTGCGCATCAACAGGTCCGTTTCCGGCAAGCTTTGCCAGGATAGCAGCCTGAAGTTCAGGAACTGTCATGGATTCCGGAGACTTGCTCCAGTCAACTGTGATGGTTTCTGGATCAACAGGGGTGTTGGCAGCAGCTTGGGCAGAAGCGTCCTTGGCTGAATCTTTTACCTCGTTGGCGGCAGAAATATTCTTCTCAGTATTTGTTGTGTTTTTCTTAGCATCTGCAGATTCTGTAGCAGTCACAATGTCTTTGGATTCTTTGGATTCTATCTTTGGTTCAGCTTCCTTATTGCCTTTTGCATCGGTAGCTGTTTCAGATGCTGCTTTATCTTCTGTGTTGGTCTTAGCTTCGCTCTCAGTCTTCGTCACAACCTTAACCGGCTTTACATCCAGGTCTGTTCCATCAGGCACCCAGATCTCACCACTGTTTGCAGGCTGGGTTATGTTGATATGACCATCCTGTACAGATACCTTTTCGCCTGACAGGGCGCCGATGTATGCTGTGCAGTTCCCTGCTGCAAGGTGCATTCCGGCTGGGGCATCGTCGTTGTTCACTGACACGATGACACGTGTTCCGTCAAGATCCCTCGCGTATGCGAACTGTCTGTTGGTGAGCATCAGCTCATCGTAGCTGCCATATGACAGTGCAGGAACGGCCTGACGTACCTTGCCGAGTGCGGCGATGAGTGCTGTACAAGGATTAGTTTTTACTGAATCCTTGTAATCTTCTATATTGAGAGCTGGTCTTAAGCTGTCGTCCGAGCCATATTCCTTGCGTCCCTCAATGCCAAATTCCGAACCGTAGTATATGCTAGGCACACCCGGAAGAGTGTAGAGCAATACATGTACAGGTGCAAAATGAGCCTTATTGGTAAGTTTTGTATAGATACGCTCCACATCATGGTTGTCTACGAAGTTGTAGAGCTTTAATGTTCCCATGTTCTGGAGACGTCTTACAGTGTGCGCGATTTCAAAATAGTTGTGGTCATTGTGGCCGCTGTACAGAGCCTTGTGAAGTGTGTAGTTGGTGACACTGTGAAGAGTCTCGCCGTTTACCCAGCGGCTGTAGTCGCCGTGGATGACCTCACCCATGAGCCAGAAATCCGGCTTCACTTCATTTGCTGTGCGGCGCAGTGCCTTCATGAAATCAAAATCAAGGACGTCCGCAGCGTCAAGTCTGATTCCGTCCACATCGAACTCACTCACCCAGAAACGGATCACATCGCATATATAGTCAACGACAGCAGGATTCTTCTGATTCAGCTTGACGAGAAGGTTGTAGCCTCCCCAGTTGTCGTAAGAGAAACCGTCGTTGTACTCGTTGTTGCCCCAGAAATTCACGTTGCAGTACCAGTCCTTGTACTGTGAATTCTCTCTATTTGCCTGGATGTCCTTGAATGCGAAGAAGTCACGGCCTGTGTGGTTGAACACTCCGTCGAAGATGACCTTTATTCCCTGTTCATGGCAGTAAGCCACAAATGCTGTCAGGTCCTCATTTGTTCCGAGACGGGAGTCGAGCTTCTTGTAATCTGTAGTCTCGTAGCCGTGTCCGACTGACTCAAAGAGTGGTCCGATGTACAGTGCTGAACCGCCGATCTCCTTTATATGATCCACCCATGGAAGCAGGGTGTTTAAGCGGTGAACAGGCTCACCGTAGTCGTTCTGTTTAGGGGCTCCTGCAAGTCCCAATGGATAAATGTGATAAAATACTGCCTCATCATACCATGCCATAGTTATCCCTCCATTTTTTAAAATTAGCATTTACATTATACTAAAAAAATTAGGAAAAAGCGACAAAAAAACATGTCTATATTGCACGAACTATGGTAGAATCATTTCTGTTGAAATGGACAAAAAAATACAGGAAAGAAAATGAGTAAAGAACAAGCTAAAACAGCAAATTCAGAGCGCGATGATAATTGCAGGAATAGGCTCCCTTATCCAGATCTTCCCTAAGATTGTGCAGACGGTATTTGCTGAGAACTGTGTGGCTGTTGTATTCATAGTTGCCATCATTCTGAATCTTGTGCTTCCTAAGAACATGGATGTCCACGAGATCCCAAAGACTGAGGATGCAGAGTAGATCCAATAAAACATACAGATTATCCGAGAGGAAAACTTACAAGAGGTGTAAGTGTTAATCACAGCGTCGTTCTGATATTATGATATCAGAGCGGCGCTGCTTTTGTATTAACGTGGGCAACGAGCAAAAGTCCGTGATAGCACTCCGGCCCCATGAAAATAAGAAAGGTGAACAATATGGATAGTTTATTAAAGATAGAATCACTGAAGAAATACTATGGCAAAAAGCCAAACCAGACTAAGGCTCTGGACGGCATATCATTTCAGATCATGCCGGGGGAGTTCCTTGGCATCATGGGTAGCAGTGGATCGGGAAAGTCCACACTGCTGAACTGTATCGCAACGGTCATAAAGCCTGACAGCGGAACCATAGAGCTCCAGGGCAAAGAGATACAGGTGCTTAAAGGTGCGAAGCTTGCGCAGTACAGAGGCAGGGAGATAGGTTATCTGTTCCAGAACTTTGAACTTCTGGACAATCTAACAGGCAGAGAGAACATTATGGTTCCGTTGTCAATACACGGTGTATCCGAGGATGAGAGCAGAAGCAGACTGGAAAAGCTTTCATCATATCTGGAGATAGATAACGTGCTTGACAAATTCCCGTCGCAGATGTCTGGTGGTCAGAGACAGAGGGTTGCGGCCGCCAGAGCGCTCATACTTAATCCGGGGATCATTCTTGCGGACGAGCCGACCGGAGCACTCGACTCAAGAAATGCAAAGTCACTCATGGAGAAGCTGTTGGGACTGAACAGGGATGACAACACTACCATACTTATGGTGACCCACGACTCAAATGCGGCCAGCTTCTGCAAGAGGATACTCTTCATACAGGATGGCAGGATATTCCATGAGCTCAGAAGAGATATGGAGAGAGAGTCGCAGCAGGAGTTTTATGAGAGGATACTCAAGCTGATGGCGCAGATGGGAGGAGGCAGCGCAAATGTTCTTTAAACTCGCAATGAGGAACAGCAGGAGAAGCAGGAAAGAGAATGGTCTGTTCTTCGCTTCGCTGGTTGTGTCCATAGTGGCATTTTATATCATATTGGCGCTGTCCCATCAGGATGTGATGATATTCCTGAGAAGTCTTGAAAGCGATGCGGTGAACAGTCTTCTTCAGATAGCGGCGGTGTTCTATGTATTTTCACTGGTCATGTTGTTCTTTCTTATATACTATGCAAGCAAATACCAGCTCGAACGACGGAGGCACGAACTTGGAATGTATATAATGATGGGGATGAGAAGATCAAAGCTTTTTGCCCTGCTGATGGCGGAGGATCTGGGCAGCAGCGTAGTGGCTCTGCTCATCGGACTTCCTATAGCGATCCTGGTGTCTGAGGTGGTCAGCCTTCTCACAGCCAGACTGGTAGGTCTTGGCGTTATAGGTCATCACGTATCATTTTCACTGCAGGCAGTCATACTGACAACTGTTGGATTTGTAGCGATAAAGCTTGCAGCATTTCTCATACTGAGCGGTAAGCTTGCAAGAAAGCAGATAGGCGATCTCCTTGTAGATACACCGGAGACAGAGAAGAAACAGCTTCCGGCTCCTGTGTATGGTGTGAGTGCAGTCTTCGGTCTTGTTGCGCTGGTCATTGCATACTGTCAGGGAATAGGCGGCTATTCGTGGATCAGCGTAAAATATATGGCGGTCACCATAACACTGGGATTTGTTGGCATGTTCCTGCTGTTTTTCGGTCTCAGGCTCTTTGTTGATGCACTGGCCAGACGTGCAAATGGCTCAAAACCACTTGCTGTGTTCGGTTTCAGGCAGATACACGAAAATGTAGCAACAAAATCTGGAACGCTTGCAATAAGCTCGATACTCATACTCGGCGCTCTGTGCTGCTGCGGTTCGGGCGTTGGCATATGTATATCCAGACAGAATATGTATCATGTGCTCGATTATACATTTGCCTCATATGGGGATGACGCTGAGGCGGACAGCAGGAATATCCGCGCGAAGCTGGAGGAAGCCGGCGTGTTGGAGGATTTCTCGGACGTATTCGATATGAAGCTTGGTTATATAAAGATGGGTGAAAATGAGTCCCATGATGATGCTGTGAACGTGGGGAATGTCATATCTGAGCTTGAAAAACTCAAAGCTTCAGAGGACAGGGATGTGCTTATAAATAACATGTCTTACATGACATACCCTTACCTGATCCAGGAGAGTGCGTACAACAAGGTGCTTGAGGCTGCGGGAAAGGAGCCTTTGGAGCTCGGAGAAAATGAACTGGCACTCTATACGGATTTCTTTACTGATTACCGCGGGGGTTTACTGAATGAGGTATTGGCAGAGAGTCCGGAGGTGGATGTAAGAGGAGATGAGTATCATCTGATCGGAGAGGTCCAGACCACGAAGATCGTGACAGATTCATCGATAACCCTGTCGTTCGGACTTATCGTGGACGATGATACATTTGCCAGATTGACAAATGACAATTACGAGTTATATGTAAATGCCATTCTCAAAAAGGATATCGTGGACGGTAAGGGCCTCATGAAAGCCATAATGGATGAAAATGAGAAGCTTGACGGCATAGATTTTGAGAGCATAAACGCTGATTGCGAGAGTTATCTGCAGAACATAGGAAGAAATATGTTCTACACGGTGGCTGCAGGATATATAACGCTTTATCTGGCGGTGGTGTTCCTCATAATTGCAAATACCATAATCGGTGTTCAGTTCCTGATGGGACAGAGAAAGTCCGGCAGAAGGTACAGAACCCTTGTGAAGCTTGGCGCGACATACGAAATGCTCTGCAGCTCAGCAAACAGACAGGTGGGCTGGTATTTTGGAATCCCGGTTGCCGTGGCGGCGGTCAGCAGTATATTCGGTGTGCGTGCTCTGCTCACGGGAATCCTGTCAGAATTCATGCGCGGCAGAGTGAAACAGATACTTATCATAGCTGCGGTTATGATAATCCTGTTGTGTGTGGTAGAATATATCTATATGACAGCGGTGAAACGCTCAAGCAACAGATATCTCATGGCGATGATGACACCGGAAAGGGTTGAGTAAACGGTGAAGTGTGTGATGGTGGTTGAGGACGATGTCCTCATGTGCGATGAACTTCTGGATATGCTGACAAAGGCAGGATACAGGGCAGTTAAGCCAGATGGATTTGACAACATAATAGAACAGATACTGGACATGGCTCCGGATATTCTTCTGCTGGATATCAATCTTCCTGGCAGGAGCGGCTTTGACATATGCCGGGAGATCAAGAGGCGGAGCTCTGTCCCTGTGCTGGTTCTCACATCGAGGGACCAGCTAAAGGACGAGCTCCATGCGCTGGAGCTGGGCGCTGATGAATTCCTCACGAAGCCATGTCGCCGTGAGCGGCTTCTGGCCCGGGTGGCAAATGTGCTCAAGAGGTACGAGGGCAGACAGAACCTGATCGAAGGAGAAGGGTTTCTTCTGGACACTCAGACATACACTCTGTATATAGATGGGAGATCTGCGGTGCTTCCACAGAATCAGGGACGTATATTTGAAACACTTATGACAAACGGAGGAGATGTCGTGTCTAAGGAGAAGCTTTGTGAGGCAGTGTGGGGCACATCGGAGTATATAGATGAAAATGCCCTGCAGGTGAATCTTACAAGACTCAAAAAGACAATGGCGGGACTGGATATAAAGGCAAAGATCATAGCTGTAAGAGGCGTTGGATACAAGCTTGAGTAATTGAGAGAATATGAAAAGATTTGGACTTGTTATAAAACAGAATATTGTCTGGCTTGGTCTGCTGCTTCTGACAGACGTGGCGTTCTGCTTCTTCATGTGGCTTGTGGCACCAGAGGCATTTGTCAGAATAAGGGTGCTGGTTGGCGTGTTCACTGTGATACTGTTCGCGGCGGTGTGCTCGGTGCTGTGTATAAAGGACAGGAAGAAAATAGAGGCGTTCAGGAGATTTGTCGCTGCCCCGGATGAACAGGGCGAGATAGAAATGAGGAGCCTGTGCGGGGCTTCTGAACAGGAATATGTGAGCGTGCTGTCGGAGGAGCTTCACGATCTGAGAGATTCAGTGATGCAGAGTGGCAGACAGCTCAGGGACTATCAGGAGTATGTGGAGAACTGGGCACATGAGATCAAGACCCCCATCTCTCTGCTGACATTTGTGGTGGACAACAGGAGAGATGAGCTGCCTCATAATGTTGTGACGAAGATGGACAATGTGACCAGCCAGATGCAGAACTATGTGGATCAGATGCTCTACTACGCCAGACTGAAAAGCGATTCCAAGGATTATTTCATGGAGAGCATAGATGTGGAAGAATGCGTGGATGAGGTGATAGCTGACTACAGATCACTGCTTGAGGAGAGGGGCATACGGGTCAGAAAATGTCTTGAGAACGGAGCAGTGTACAGTGACCGCAGGGGATTGCAGTTTATACTCGGTCAGCTTGTGAGCAATTCCATGAAATACACAAATGAACAGCCGGAGATATCATTTGACTTCTGGACGGCGGGCAACAAAAGGCTGCTGTCCGTGAGTGACAATGGCATAGGTGTAAAGAGCTGTGACATGCCATACATATTCGAGAAGGGTGTTACGGGTGATTCGGGTGAGAACAGGAAGCATGCAACGGGCATGGGACTGTATCTTGTCAGTGAGATGGCGCATGATCTGGGTATCACAGTGACGGCAAATTCAAAGTGGCAGAATGGATTCGAGATAGTACTTGAATTCCCGGATGTGGAGACAAAGATATAAAAGTGAGGAGGCAGATACAGTGTTGTGCGTATCTGCCTCCTCACTTTTTACCGGGATATTTTATAATAAATTTATGAGTGGCGGTCTGTTAATAATCACTTTGATATTTTATAATGTAAGCATTGGCTGTAATTTAGTTGATGGTGCAAAGTCAGTTTAAGTGGGCTGAGGCTTGACATGCAGCGCCAGCCATTTGCCGAAGGCAAATTTTGCATGGCTGGTGTTCAATGGATGTGTCAAGTTTTCTGTGAAAACTTGACATGTAGCGCCAGCCATTTGCCGAAGGCAAATTTTGCATGGCTGGTGTTCAATGGAAAGGAGAATGTCATTATGGAGATCAGAAAAGCGGCAGCAGAGGATTTTGATATTGTATTTGATTTTATAGAAAAATTATGGACATATAATACATATGACAGGGAAGAAATACGCAAAGTATATATGGACGTTATAAATGACGAACGCAGCTTTGCGTTTTTATTATGGGATGAAGGCATTTGCAGAGGCATGTGCCATGGAGACTATTTCAATACATTCTGGATGTCGGGGCTCACATGCTATGTGTCAAGTCTCATAACAAGAGAGGAGGACCGTGGCAAGGGATACGGTGTGGCACTCCTGGATCATGCAAAGGAGCTTGCAAAGCAGAGGGGATGCAAGGCCATCACCCTTGATTCCGGACTTCCGAGGACAGGGGCACATGGCTTCTACGAACACTATGGATTTGAAAAGAGTTGTTATGGCTTCGAGATGATGATATAAATTATCTGCAGAGATTTGTAAGGAGGCAAAATATGTGTACAGCAGCGACATATAAGACAAAGGATTTCTATTTTGGAAGAACGCTGGATTATGAATTCTCGTACGGCGATGAGATTACCGTGACTCCGAGAAATTATCCGTTTGAATTCAGATATATGGGCAGGAAGGACAACCATTATGCCATGATAGGAATGGCACATGTGGCAGGCGGTTATCCTCTCTACTATGATGCTATAAATGAGAAGGGCCTTGGAATGGCAGGCCTGAATTTTGTCGGAAATGCAGTGTATCAGGAAGCGGATGAGAGTGATGAGAGGGACAATGTAGCCCAGTACGAGTTCATCCCGTGGATACTCGGAAGCTGTGCCAGCGTGGGTGAGGCAAGGGTAGCTCTGGACAGGATGAACCTGACCGGCACACCATTTTCTGAGCAGCTTCCTACAGCGCAGCTCCACTGGATCATTGCAGACAGAAATGGTGCAATAACAGTGGAGTGTATGGCAGATGGTCTGCATGTGTATGAGAATCCGGTTGGGGTTCTCACGAACAACCCGCCATTTCCTCAGCAGATGTTCCTGCTCAATCAGTATATGGGGCTGTCACCAAAGCAGCCGGTGAACACGTTTGCACCAGAGGTGGGACTTGTCACTTACAGCCGTGGCATGGGGGCCATAGGACTTCCGGGAGACCTGTCATCCACGTCGAGATTTGCAAGGGTGGCATTTGTTAAGCAGAACAGTCTGCCTGCGGATTCAGAGGCTGAGAGTGTAAGCCAGTTCTTCCACATACTTGGCTCTGTTGATCAGCAGAGGGGCTGCTGTGAGGTTGCGCCTGACAAATATGAGATAACCATATACACGTCCTGCTGCAATGCTGACAAGGGAATATACTATTACAATACCTACGAGGGTCATCAGATAAATGCAGTGGATATGAACAGAGAGGATCTGGATAGCAGTTCGCTTGCCAGATATCCGCTTATCCAGGGGGAGAATATCAATTGGCAGAACTGATGTATATGGCTTACAAGGGAGAAAGGATGCTGTATGAGTAAAAGCAAGGTTACGATAAAAGAAATAGCGGATATGGCCGGGGTGTCCATAGCCACTGTATCACATGTTATAAACAGGACAAGGTATGTAAGACCTGAGCTTGTGGATAAGATAGAGAAGATCATAGTAGAGACCGGATATCAGAATAAGATAGCAGATAAGGAGAGAAAACTGCTGGTTGGCCGGGAGTCCACGATAGTTGCAGTCATTCCAAACATTGAAAGTACGATATACAGAGATGTGGTAGCTTATGTGAAGCAGCTTGTCAGTGTACAAGGATATCAGTTCCTTGTGGCGATAACAGATAATGATCTCAAGGAGGAGGCGCAGGTGCTTGCCGGACTTCTGGTGAACAAGAAGGTTGCGGGTATCATACATGCGCCGGTGAGCGATGTGGCATCTAACTACACAAAGCTCATACAGTCGGGTGTTCCATTTGTCTGTGTGGAGAGAAATATACTCGGTGAGGGAATAGATTCCGTTGAGTTCAGGGATCGTGAGGCGATATTCAAAGGGGCGGATTATCTGTTGTCCAGCGGACACAAGAATGTATTGTTCTTCCGGGAGAGCACGGACAGCACGACGAAGGACGAGAGGACCAGGGGCTTTTTAAATGCGCTGGAGAAGTACAACATCAATACAAATGATGCAAATATAGTGGATGTGACCCTGGAAAATGGCGAGGATGACTGTATGCTCGTCATCCAGAAGGCGCTCCGCAGGTACAGGCCGACCGCGGTCCTTGCGGGAGGCAACAGAATAACGCTCTATCTCATGAAGACGCTGAGAGATATGGGAATCGACTGTCCGGGAGAGATATCTGTGGTTGGGTTTGGTGATGAGAGCTGGTCGGAACTTACATATCCTCCGCTTACCATAATCAGAAGAGATGTGAAGGGCTTAAGCGCCAAGGCAGTTGGAATGCTTTTTGAGAAGATCAACACAGGTGCGGCCATATCCCATGACTGCTATGCCGATGTGGAACTGGTTGTCAGGAAATCCACCAAGATGCTGGATAATGGACCATTTGGAGATAAGGCAGCTGCCCCGGATTCCGTGGTGCTGACGAAGGAGGAAAAACAGAGGCTGAAGGCAGGACATTTCAGAGTGGCCATATCATTTCATTATACCGGTACGTCCTGGGCGGAGCTCCATGAGAAGGGTATCCGAGAGGAGCTTGAGCAGTTTGGAATAGATGTGGTGTCGGTTATGGATGCGCACTTTGACTCGGAACTGCAGAATGCACAGCTCGATGGCATAAGACTTCAGAAACCGGATGCAGTTATAGCTATTCCAGCGGATGACAGCCGTACCAGAGAGAAGTTTCAGGAGCTTTCAAAGGTGTCAAAGCTGGTGTTCATAAGCAATGTTCCGGAGGGTATGTCCAAGAACAGCTATGTGTCCTGTGTATCAGTAAATGAGTCGGAGAATGGAACGAACACGGGAAGAATGTTGGGAGAATATTGTAAGGAAAATAAGAAAAAAAAGGCAGGTTTTATTATTCATGGCGCGGCATTCTATGGAACAAGAGTCAGGGATAATGCCGCCGAGAGAATAATCAAGGACAGTTACCCGGATATTGACATAGTGACGATCAGGAGCTTTGGAGAGATATCCAATGCATATCAGGTAGCCAAGGATGTGATAACTGCCAATCCTGAAATTGAGGCAATGTATGTGAGCTGGGATCGCCCGGCGCTTCTGGCTATAAAGGCGCTCAAGGAGCTTGGCAGGGAGGATGTGGCGGTGTTCACAACTGATCTTGACCATGGTATAGCCCGGTGTATGGAAGAAGGAATAGTCAAGGGACTCAGCACGCAGAGACCATACGAGCAGGGAAGGGCGGCCGCGGCAGTCGTTGCCAAGTCCCTGGTAAGTGAAGAACAGCTTCCAAAGTATGTGGGAGTTCAGCCGTATCAGGTCGAGCCAAAACAGCTCAGGCTTGCATGGAAGGAAATCTTTCATGAGTCCATGCCGGACAGATTGAGGTGATATGACATCTTTAGTTAGTCCGTGCCGGACAGAGTTAGAAACTGTATCTTTTATCTAAAAAAGAATCCGTTAGAGAGAAAATTGTATCTTTCTGGCGGATTTTTTGCGTTTATACACAAGACCTTGGAAGATTGTATCTTTTTCGCCTGAGAAGTTCCCAAGGATACAATTTTGTGTCCAAGTTGCTGTAACCACACCAAAAAGAGAAAATTCCCGGCGAAGTGGTACCGGATACAAAGGACAAGATTACAAGATACAAGGTGACAAGTAACGGGTGTCAATCATACACTACAAATCCCATAAGTATGACATATCGTAAAATATTTACGTAAAAAATAATAAAAGACCTGCGAACCCTATAATGCAATCGGGTGTTATTTGTACATAATGACGAATAAACAATAAATAAAACACTTGATATTGACAATAACCGACAAAGGTTATATCATCAAAACATGCAAGGGACGAAAAACAGTTTAAAATTTACGTAAATTAAACCGGTTGTAAACAGTTTTTCGACAACGAGTTAGCAAAATAAAACGCATGATATTGGAGGTAAAAATTATGAGAAAATTTAAAAAGTTATTAGCAGTTGGAGCATGCCTGTGCATGTCACTCAGTTTACTGGCAGGTTGTGGATCAGGATCAGGAAACGCTTCGGGCAGCGATTCATCTGATTCAGGTACAAAGCAGGAGAGCACAAAGTCATCTGACCTGTCATTTGCATTCTGTACAAACACACTCAACAACACATTCCAGAGTTCGATTGATGCAAAGCTCAAGGAGCTCTGCGATGCAAATGGAATTTCATACACTTGTCTTGACCCTGATTACGATCTGAACACACAGCTCAGCCAGTTATCAGATGTGGCAAACAGCGGATACGACGCAGTGTTCATCATCCCGGTTGATTCAGCAGGTATCACATCAGGTCTTGCAGAGATCAAGGATGCAGGAATCCCAATCTTCAATGTAGATACAGCAGTTATCGAGGATGACATAGAGAACTTCGTAACACAGTTCGTTGGAACAAATGCTTACATGGCAGGACAGCTTGTCGGTGAGCAGATGGCTAAGGATTATCCGGACGGAGCAGACATTGCGATCCTTGACTTCCCATCAAATGAGAGTTGTGTAGACCGTGTAAATGGTTTCCTTGACGGACTCGGTGATAACAAGGATAAGTTCAACATCGTAGCACAGCAGGATGGCGAGGCAGCACTTGATGCATCAATGAGCCTTGCAGAGGATATCATCACAGCAAACACAGATCTTCAGGCATTCTTCTGTATCAATGATCCTTCAGCACTTGGCGCTGCAGCAGCAGTTAAGGCGGCCAACAAGACAGGTCAGATTGGTGTATACAGTATCGATGCTTCACCAGATGGCAAGAAGGCACTCCTCGACGGCGAGTTCACAGCAGTTGCATGTCAGGTTCCTGTACAGATTGCAGAGTATGCATTCAACGCAGCACAGAAGTATGTAGGCGGAGACACAACCATCGACGAGAAGAAGGTATATCTTGATTCACACCTCGTACTCAAGGATGAGGCTGAAAAGACAGTTAACGACTGGCAGTAAGGCCGGATCGAAGCCGGCAGTAACAGCACGGGGCTGCCCCCGGCTGGACATACATGACACAACGTAGGTGTATATAATACGGGAGAGACCGGGGATCTTAGATCTCCGGCCGAGATCCCGAAAAAGCAGGATAACAAAAGATCTATTTTAGAAACTTGGAGGTTTAATATGGGACAGACAGTTCTGGAAATGATAGGGATAAAGAAAAGCTTCTCCGGAATATATGCTTTAAGTGGCATCGACTTTTCCCTTGAGCTGGGAGAGGTACACGCACTGCTCGGCGAGAATGGTGCAGGAAAGTCCACACTGATCAAAGTCCTTGGCGGAATTTACCAGCCCGACAGCGGAATCATCAAGGTAAATGGCAAGGAGGTAAAGATCAACGGAGTTCCGGCTGCCAGAGAGAATGGTATAGGAATAATACATCAGGAGATCGTACTTGTTCCATATCTTTCGGTGGCACAGAACCTGTTTCTCGGCAGAGAGATAAGGACAAAGCTTGGAACATTGGACTTTGTAGAGATGAACAGAAGAGCAGAGGAGATGATATCATCCCTCGGTGTGAATATAAAAGCAGACACTATAGTAGAAAATCTGACCATCGCACAGCAGCAGATGGTGGAGATCGTCAAGGCGGTCTCATTCAACGGTAAGATCATAGTTATGGATGAGCCTACCTCATCACTTTCAAATGAAGAGGTGGAGCAGTTATTTGAGATCATTGAGAATCTCAGAAAGAAACAGGTAAGTATAATCTACATCTCCCACAGAATGGAGGAGCTCTTCAGGATATCTGACAGAGTTACCGTCATCAGGGATGGTGCATACGTAGGAACAAAAAAGACATCAGAGACCAACCCGAATGAGCTGGTTGCGATGATGGTAGGAAGAGATCTGGAGAGCTTCTATGCAAGAGATTACCGCGACATGGACAAGGCAGAGGTTGCTCTGGAGGTAAAGAATCTTTCCCAGACAGGTGTCTTTGAAGATATAAGTTTTTCGGTACACAAGGGCGAGATCTTGGGCTTCTCAGGTCTGGTCGGTGCCGGACGAAGTGAGATCATGGAGGCGGTATTTGGTGCAACACGGCCTACATCAGGCGAGGTGATACTCGGAGGAAAGCCGGTACACTTCAAGAATCCGATGCAGGCTATCAAATCAGGCATAGCGCTGGTTCCTGAGGACAGAAAGAAGCAGGGACTGGTACTCGGCAACAGCGTGGCATTCAACCTCACACTCTCATCCCTCAGATTCTATATGAACGGAATCGCAATAAGCGAGAAGAAGCGCGGCGAGGTAATAGACCATTATTCACAGAGACTTAGGATAAAGGCGGCATCGCCAGAGATTGAGGCGGGCAGCCTGTCAGGTGGAAACCAGCAGAAGGTGGTTCTGGGCAAATGGCTTGCGACCAAGCCGGATGTACTTATTCTGGATGAGCCGACCAGAGGCGTGGATGTAAATGCAAAATTTGAGATATACACAGTAATCAATGAACTGGCAAAGGAAGGCATAGCGATAATCATGGTATCCAGTGAGCTTCCTGAGATCATCAACATGTGCGACAACGTATGTGTGGTCAGAGCCGGAAGACTCGTGAAGAAGCTGTCAAAGGACGAGCTCTCACAGGAAGAGATAATGAAATACGCTGCAGGAGGTATCGAATAATATGGGCGAGACAAAGAAGAATTCAAAAGCAACTTCTATATTAAAGAACAATCCCCTGACATCCATAGTCAAGGGCAACATAGGAATCATAGTGGTCCTGATAATCATGTGTGTGGCGGTAGCACTTGCCACGGACAAGTTTCTCACGACCAACAACATCATATCAGTGCTTAGACAGATTTCGATCAACACATACATAGCACTTGGAATGACACTGATAATTATACTTGGACACATCGACTTGTCAGTTGGATCGATAGTAGCCATGTCGGGAACACTGACCGTAGGATTTATAGTTAACCAGGGACTCCCTCTCGGCGTTGCCATAGTTGCAGGACTTCTGGTTGGTACAGCAGCGGGCTTTATAAGTGGTTTTATAGTTGCAAACTTCAAGGTGCCTGCATTCATCATCACAATGGCCATGATGAACATAGCAAGTGGTATAGCTTATGTCTACACAGGTGGACAGTCAACACGTATCACTAACAAGCTCTTCATCGAGATCGGAACAGGATACCTGTTCAATGTGATCCCACTTCCTGTAGTGTACATGGTAGTGCTCATCATACTGTTCAGCTTCATCCTCAGCAAGACAAAGTTTGGAACATATGTATATGCGATAGGTGGTAACCGCGAGGCTGCAAGACTTTCAGGTGTACCTATCAAGAAGATAGAGATCGTAGTATTTACAATATCTGGACTTCTCTCAGCATTTGCAGGACTTGTACTTTGTTCAAGAATGTACTCAGGCCAGCCTTCAGTTGGAAGCGGCTACGAGCTTGATGCCATCGCAGCCTGCGTACTTGGAGGAACTTCCATGACAGGTGGTAAGGGAAGAATCAGCGGAACAGTATTTGGTGCCATGGTTATCGGAATCATCTCAAATGGTCTTAACCTTATCGGAGTGTCGTCATACTGGCAGCTCATCATCAAGGGTCTTATCATCGCATGTGCGGTACTCCTTGATGGACAGAAGGGCAAGCTTGAGCTTCTCAAGAAGAAGAAACTGGCAGCAAACTAGTAGAAAGAGAGGACTGATAATATGGAGATTTTTAGAAAGATGTCCTTCGCGGATTCCACGGGAGATGCAATACCTTTCTACCACGAGGGCAAATATCATATATTCTCACTGACTTCCCCTCCGGGAACAACAGTGTACCCGGCAAGACTCAGAACAACATGGAGCCACAGTGTATCAGATGATCTGGTGCACTGGGAGGAGCTTCCTACAGCGCTCTATCCGGGCGAGGGCGACGAGCCGGATGCATCAGGAGTATGGACTGGATCAGTCATATACGGCGAGGGCAAATACCATGCATTCTATACAGGCTACTGCCTCACCGCAGAGTATCAGCAGACCATATGCCACGCTACAAGCGACGATGGAATCACGTGGGTGAAGGATGCAGCCAATCCGGTCATCACACCTATGATAGAGCTTTACGAGAAGCTTGACTGGAGAGATCCATATGTATTCTACAATGAGGAGGACAAATGTTACTGGATCCTCATATCAGCGAGAAGGTTGGATATGCCGATAACCAGAAGAGGATGTATAGTTCTCTACAGATCAAAGGATCTGGTCAACTGGGAATATTACGGACCGATATATTCACCGGGACACACCAACTGTCCTGAGTGCCCTGAGATGTACAAGATGGGAGACAATTGGTATCTCTCATACTCAAGATTCTCAGAATATGTAAATACAATATACAGAGTTGCAAAGTCACCATTTGGCCCATGGAGAAAGCCAAAGAAGGATGGCATAGGCGGAAGAAGATTCTACGCAGCCAAGTCCATGCAGGATGATGACGGCAGACGCTTCTACTTCGGTTGGGCTCACGACAGAGCAGACAGAAGCGACAGAGGTGAATGGTACTGGGGCGGAACCTTCTGCGTGCCGCATGAGGTAGTTGCCACAGCGGATGGAGGACTTGACGTAAAGCTTCCAAAGGAATATGAGCATGTATTTGAGAAGCCTGTGGCATGGGATTACATCCCTGTACTTGGAAATGCAGAGCTTCACGGAGACAGACTGGTTGAGATGGATTCAGTAAGCACATGTACATACGGATTCCTTGGACACAACGAGGAGAGCTACATGCTGAAGTGCAAGATCATGCCTAGAGAGGTGTATGACCATTTCGGTATACTGCTCAAGTCAGACAAGGAAGCAAGCGGATGCCTTCTCCTTGAGTTCGATGTGGCCATGCAGAGAGTGTCGCTGGTAAATCTTCCTATGGGAGTTGACCCGTTCTGGGTTCAGTCCTGTCAGGCTGTGCCTCCTGCAACGGAGCCGGGCCCTGATGGAGTCAGAGTGTGCGAGAAGACATTTGACATAACAGAGGGCAGCGAGATAGATGTGAAGATCATCGTTGACCATGATATGGTGGAGGTATTTGTCGGAGAACAGGTGGCGTTTACATACAGAATATATGCGAAGCCTGAGTTTGAGACGGGACTTCTGGCACAGGATGCAAGAGTAGAATTCTATGACATAGAGATCACAGGAAAGTAAAATTCACAAGGAGGATTCAACATGGAAAAGAAATATGATGTTGTGGCTCTTGGTGAGTTCCTGATAGACTTTACACCTGCCGGAAGCACTGATTCCGGGATGAAGCTCTTCGAGCAGAATCCCGGAGGGGCTCCAGTAAACATGCTCACGGCAGTCGGTAAAGCCGGGCTTAAAACTGCCTTCATTGGTAAGGTTGGAGATGACATGCACGGCAATTTCCTTGTTGAGACGGCAAAGCAGGCAGGAATAGATACCAGAGGTATAGTGGTTGACAATACGGTATTTACCACTTTGGCATTTGTCACTCTGGATGAGAACGGAGAACGTGAATTCTCATTTGCCAGAAAGCCTGGTGCGGATACAATGCTCTGCTATAAGGAGGTTGACGCCGAGCTGCTCAGAGATACAAAGGTGTTTCATATAGGTTCACTTTCACTCACGGATGAGCCGGCAAGGACCACCACGTTTCAGGCGGTGAAGGAGGCAAAAAAGAATGGCGCTTTGATATCCTATGACCCTAATTATCGGGCACCGCTGTGGGACAGCAGAGAAAATGCGATGGAGAGGATGAAGAGTATTCTTCCATTCGTAGATATAATGAAACTTTCGGATGAGGAGACAGCACTCCTCACACCATTTTCCGACCCTTCTGAGGCAGCAGAGTATCTTCTGGGAAGCAGCGTCAGACTTGTTGCGGTCACCCTGGGAAGTGAGGGTGTGCTGATATGCAGCAGGGATGGAAGCCGGAAAGTTCCCGGCTTCGTCAGCCATGTGGTAGATACGACGGGGGCTGGAGATTCATTCTGGGGAGCATTTGTATCACAGCTTGTCAGAGCGGACAAGAGCCTGGAGGAATTCAGTATAGACGAGCTTGAAGAATTTGCAAGATATGGAAATGCGGTTGCGAGCCTGTGTGTCGAGAAGCGCGGAGGACTCAGATCGATTCCTGAAGAGAGCGAGACATTTGAGAGACTCGCAGTAAAGTAAGTGTACTACAATTTTTCACATAAAATTTTCCCTTAACCCTGAAGGCCGGAGAGTTTCCGGCCTTCTTTTTTGTACAATCTAACATTTGGACAGTATAACCATTCAAAAGTGCATTGACTCATAATTCCATTTCCTATAATATGTGGCTGGTGAACAAAAAATAATCATATATACCACATATTATTAGGAAGAGGAATAAATATGAAGAGTAGATTGACGAGAAAAGAAATGCTTCCGCTTGTGGGAATGACCGTCTCGGCGTTCATATTCAACACATCGGAATTTATGCCAATTGGCTTGCTGACAGACATTGCAAAGTCGTTCAGCATATCGGAGTCGAAGGCGGGAATGCTTATCACAGTGTATTCGTGGATAGTCATGCTGTTGTCCCTGCCGCTCATACTTCTTGTGTCGAAGATAGATTTCAGGAAGCTGTTCATGGGAACAATCGCACTGTTTGGAATATGCCAGATCATGTCCGTGATCGCGCCGACATACGGAGTGCTCATGGCATCGCGTATAGGCGTTGCGTGTACCCATGCGATATTCTGGTCGATAGCTTCACCGGTTGCAATAAGACTGGTAAATGAAGAACACAGATCATTTGCACTGAGCATGGTCGTGACTGGAACATCCATAGCTACTATAGCCGGCCTTCCGCTTGGAAGACTTGTTGGACAGTATATGGGATGGAGAGTTACATTCCTCATCGTTGGAATCATAGCATTTGCGGTTCTGGTGTACATGGCATTTGTATTCCCTAAGATCGCAAGCGGAGAGCAGTTCCATGTGAAGGATCTCCCTGCTCTTCTGAAGAATCCGGTGCTCATCTGCCTGTATATTCAGACGATACTGTTCGTGCTTGGATACTACACGGTGTACAGTTATATAGAGCCGTTCATGCAGCAGGTTGCAAAGCTCCAGAACAATGTCATCACTGTAGTGCTCCTGATATTTGGAGCGATGGGACTTCTCGGAAGCTATCTGTTCTCAAAGCTTTATGACAAGCACAGATTTGCATTCATCGGTACAGTCATGGCAACTCTTCTTGTGTGGCTGCTGCTTCTGCTTCCGGCGTCAAAGACGTTGGCGACCATGGTACTCCTATGTGCATTCTGGGGAATAACAGCCATGGCGTTCAATGTGACCACGCAGTCGGAGGTCATCAGAAGTGTTGATGAGAAGAGCTCCGCAGTGGCGACTGCCATATATTCAGGACTTTTCAACCTCGGTATCGGAGGTGGAAGCTGGATCGGCGGAATTGTGTGCGACAAGGGCGCGATATCATATATCGGTTTTGTAGGTGCGGTGTTCGCGGTTATATCGGTGCTGTTCTTTGCATTTGTACTGCTCAGGAAATTGAAGCAGAGCGTGAACTGATAGTGTGTTGTATATAAAAAATATGATAGAAATATAAAGGCGCGGCATAGCTGACATGCGGGTTTCGTTTGGAACGTGGAATATCAGCTATGCCACTTTTTCTATTGAGTTTCAAATAATGGGTTGACATATTATCAAAATGATAATAACATATAAACAACTTGGAGATATTATCAAAATAATAATAACTGGAGGCGCGTGTGGATTTCTTTATGAAAGAAGGAGGAGAAGAATTATGGGTAATAACACGAAAAAGACACTTATAGTAGTTGACATGCAGAATGATTTCATCGATGGGGCACTCGGCACAAAGGAGGCTGCAGCCATCGTGGAGAATGTGAAAGCAAAGATCAGAGAGTATGCAGACCGCGGGGATGAGATCATCTTCACGAGGGATACGCATTATGAGGATTACATGGAGACGAACGAGGGAAAGCATCTCCCGGTTCCACACTGTATAGAGGAGACTGAGGGCTGGGAGATCGCAGCAGGTCTTGAAGTCCCGGGCGCTATATACATCAACAAGACCAGCTTTGGATATACAGGATGGGGAGACTTCGATCTTCAGGATGTTGAGATGGTAGGTCTTTGTACGGATATATGTGTCGTGTCGAATGCTTTGATCATCAAGGCTCTGTACCCGGAGATAAATGTCAAGGTGGATGCGAAGTGCTGTGCCGGAGTGTCTCCGGAGAGCCATGAGGCTGCGCTGACGACCATGGCGATGTGTCAGGTGGACATAATCAGATAACGGCGGAAATATAAAGGAGGATGAAGCATACGTATGAAGACATATGAGATGAGTGACGAAGAGAAGGAATTCCTTGCCGGATATGACCTGACAAAATATGACAGGCCATCTGTTGCCGCGGATGTGGTTGTATTTTCAGTTATGAAGGATGACGAGTGTGAGGATGTAAGAAGACTTCAGGAGAAGAAGCTCAAGATACTACTGATAAGAAGAGGTGGATTCCCATATAAAGGAAGCTGGGCTATGCCCGGTGGGTTCTGCAGAAAAGGTGAGGATGTCATAGATTCGGCCAGAAGAGAGCTTTGCGAAGAGACCGGTATAGGAGATGCATATGTAAAGCTTGTCGGAGTGTATGGCGAGCCGGGCAGAGACCCGAGAGGCTGGGTCATATCATCAACTTATATGGCACTTATGAACGCCGGAGCCTGTAGCCTTAAGGCAGGAGATGATGCACAGGATGCAAGATGGTTTACGGTTGAACTGACAGAGGTGTCAGGCACAGGCGAAGAAATTGCGAAAAATGAAGTTGAAGCTTCATATAAAGTCCAAAACGGGAAAAGATACAGGCTGGTTCTCAAGAATGCAGACTCTGGTATAAAACTTACGGCAGTGCTGCGAAAAACAGATATGAGCTCATGCGGACGAAGCTCGGACAGCTACGACATAGAGGAATGTGAAGGACTGGCATTTGACCATGCGAGGATCATAACTGAGGCGGTGCTAGGACTGCGGGAGGATGTCAGGAGAGATATGAAGCTGGCATTTGACCTGCTGCCGGATAGATTTACACTCACTGAGCTTCAGAATGTATATGAACAGATATGGGACATGGAACTTACCACACCTAACTTCAGAAGAAAGATTGTGGAATATGTTGAGGAGACTGATGCATATCAGTCCGGTGAGAGATACAGACCTGCCAAACTGTTCACACGAAGGAATGATGCAAGGAAGTAGAGACTATAGTGTAGTGGATTGATGTTTAAAAGGGAGGAATGAATAGATGACAATTAAGAAATTTATAAAAAATGAGATAGAGGGCTGGAAGAAGCTGGAGGTCACTTGGCTGTTTATCGCATGTGCAGTCATCGTGGGGCTGTCCATATATTGGGATGATACGGTTATGGGGATCATATCGTCCACCACAGGCGTGGTCTGTGTAGTGTGCACGGGAAAAGGAAAGTTGTCAGCGTACATATTCGGTCTTGTGAATACTGTGCTTTACGCGGTTATATCGTATAAGGCTGCACTGTACGGAGAGACGATGCTCAATGCGCTATATTATGTGCCTATGCAGTTTGTTGGATTCTATGTGTGGTCAAGGCATATGAATGATGAGACGCATGAGGTCAGAAAGAAACACATGAAGGCGGTGGGAAGGATATTCATGGTGCTGGCGGTGGCACTTGGCACATTTCTGTATGGGCTGCTGTTAAAGAGACTCGGGGATGCCATGCCATTTGTGGATGCGTTTACAACGGTTTCATCGGTTGTGGCGATGGTTGTATCTGTAAGAATGTTCGCGGAGCAGTGGTGGATATGGATTGCGGTAGATGTGTTTACAATATATATGTGGGCACAAAACTTTGTGAGTGGCAATGACAACATAGCAACGCTGCTCATGTGGATAGTGTACCTTGGAAATGCCGTTATTATGTGTGTCAGATGGGAACGTGAGGTCAGAAGAAATCGCCTGGACGAAGTACACGTTTTCGAAGACGGCACGGCAACAGAGTAAGGGAGGCTGACAAGTTATGTATAGATATAAGGTAGGAATGTATGGGGGTTCGTTTGATCCGCTTCACATAGGACACATCCACGACATCATACGTGCTGCGGCGATGTGTGAGGAACTGTATGTGATGATAAGCTGGTGTGAGGGCAGAGAGTCTGCCTCAAAGGAACTGAGATATCGCTGGATACTTAACAGTACAAGACATCTGCCAAATGTGAAGATAATCATGATAGAGGATAAGGCGGTCTCAAAAGAAGAATATAATACGGATTATTATTGGGAAAAGGGAGCACAGGATATCAAGGACACGATAGGAAAGCCTATAGATGCAGTGTTCTGTGGTTCGGATTATCTTGGAACCGGCAGGTTTGAGAGCCTGTACTGTCCGGAGAGTGAGGTCGTGTACTTTGACAGGGCGGAGGTTCCGGTATCCTCGACAGAGATCCGTGAGTGGGCGACGGCGCATTGGGAGTATATTCCAGAGGTGTGCAGGGATCACTACGTCAGAAAGATTCTGGTTGTCGGCGGTGAATCCACAGGAAAATCCACACTGGTTGAGAATCTTGCGCTGGCATATAACACGAATTTTGTACGGGAGATAGGACGTGACACCTGTGAGTACGCGGGTGGCGAGAATTTCATGGTTGAAGATGATCTGGTGGAGAACTTCATCAGACAGAAGGACGAGGTACGCAGGGCAGCCAGGCATAGCAACAGACTGTTGTTTGTGGATACCGATGCACTGACTACGGGATTTTATTGTGATCTGCTCATGGATGATGATGAACAAAAACGCAGGCTTACAGATATGGCGGGCGCGATAAATGCAACAAATAAGTGGGATCTTGTGTTGTTCCTTGATCCTGATGGAACGGATTTTGTCCAGGATGGGACCCGGAATGAGAAAATAATGCGGGAGAGAAGGCATTACAGCGATTTGCTCAAGGCGTGGTTTGACAAGTATGGGGCACACTGTGAGACGATATCGGGAGATTATCTTGACCGATTCAACACTGCGAAAAAACTGATTGAGGAACGACTTGCGATAACCACTGTATTTTAAATGACAATTGATCGTATATATTAACATCCACGACATGGTTTTTAAAACAACGTGTTGTGGATGTTTTTGTCTGTTTTTTATCGTATTTATGACTATGAATAAAAAGCCAATGATGATACAATAGTAGATAATATAACAATTATATAGTAGGAAAAGGCTGAAAAAGTAAATGAAATGCAAAATTAAAACGTACAGGTGAAGACAGAACCGTACAAATATATTGGAGAGGTGGACAAACATGGCAAAGTATATCTTGAGCTGCTGCTCAACAGCAGATCTTTCAAAGGAGCATTTTGACAAAATAGACGTAAAATATATATGCTTTCACTACGAGCTTGATGGTGTGGAGCATCCTGATGACCTGGGACAGACCATGCCATTTGAGGAATTTTACAGAAAGATGACAGAGGGTGCGGCTACGAAGACCTCGCAGGTGAATTCAGATGAATATTATGATTTCTGGAAACCTTATCTTGAACAGGGGTATGACATACTTCACCTGACATTGTCATCGGGAATAAGCGGGTCTATAAACTCTGCAAATATTGCCAGGGAGGATCTGGAGGAAGAATTCCCTGACAGGAAACTCTATGTGGTTGATTCCCTGGGGGCGTCCTCGGGCTATGGGCTGATCATGGACACGCTGGCAGGAATGAGAGATGAAGGCAAGTCCATAGACGAGCTGCATGACTGGATAGAACAGCATAAGCTGGACCTGAACCACTGGTTCTTCTCAACAGATCTCACGTTTTATATCAGAGGCGGAAGAATATCCAAGACTGCTGGAACGGTTGGCACAATACTTGGAATATGTCCACTTCTCAACATGGATGACGAGGGCAGGCTGATACCGAGATCAAAGATAAGAGGTAAAAAGAAGGTTATTCAGGAGATAGTAAAGCGCATGGAGGAGAATGCACAGGATGGGCTTGATTATTCCGGTAAGTGCTATATATCGCAGTCTGCATGTATGGATGATGCCGAGGCTGTGGCAAGGCTTGTTGAGGAGAGATTTCCAAAACTTGACGGCAAGGTGGAGATCAATTATATAGGAACTACCATAGGAAGTCATACAGGACCTGGCACAGTTGCCTTGTTTTTCTGGGGCAAAAGACGTCAGGGGTAGGATAATACATTGTGCATTCATTTTTCCACTGCTATAATATAGGAAGAGTTTATATTTATTAATTTTTGATGCGCTTGGGCCGATTTTGATATTTAAGACCGGACGATACGGGCTATGTGGCGAAGGCTGGAGGAGAGAGAATGGATAATACAATTGATAAAAGCATACAAATGGACAGTCAGATGAAAGAATTCTTCGAGTGCATAAGCGGGGACGCGGATACACAGCAACAGAGAATCCAGTGTATAAGGAATGGTCTTGCTGCTATTGCTGACAGGCTCAGGCTGGGAAAGGCGGAGATTACTGTTGATATTCCGAAAAACAGGTTTATGCCGCTTGGAGAAAGAAGCAGCGCGGTATTATACGAGAGAGAAGTGACTGAATTGGGTACCCCCGTTGATATAGAGATGAAGATCAGAACCGGTGGTACTGTGTTTATCAAGGATTATCCATATGGTCCGGGTTATTCAGAAGAGGAGATACAGACACACAGGTTTATATTTAGGGAGATATTTATTCAGTACAACCGGACATTGGCTCAGTGCATGCTTGAAAAGATCATGAATACAGATATAAACACGGGTGTTGCCAATCAGAATTCCCTGATGTATTATGCGGTGAATCTGATAAAAAACGGACGGATTGGTGATTATACAGGCATATTTTTTAATATCCACAATTTCAAGTATGTGAATAAGGTTTTTGATTATTCACAGGGAGATGTGATACTTAGAAATTATGCGCATATGGTGAAGTCATATCTTGACAGCGATGAGGAGATAGCAAGGCTTGGAGGAGATAATTTTGTTGTAATCTGTCGTAATGAGAATGCGTCTGATTTTATAAGCAAGATTAAAGATGTTCATATGAGTCATGAGTTCAGATCTGTCAAAAGAGAATTACAGCTGGGAGTTACAGCGGGTATAGCCTGCCTGGAAGGCGTTGATAAGCCGAGGGAAGTTATGGCCAGAACCAGCATTGCGTATCAGGCAGCAAGAAAAACCGGAGCGGGCTCTATAGTGGTATATACAAAAGAGATTCAGAAGCAACTTATGGATGATCAGGAGATTCTGGCTGCTTTTCCCCAGGCACTTGCTGCGGGCGAATTTGTAGTATATTATCAGCCAAAGGTGAGGATTGCGGACAAAAGTATATATGGTGCGGAGGCACTTGTCCGCTGGGTGAGAGATGGACAGGTGGTTACACCTGCGAGATTTATACCGCAGTTTGAGAGAGAGGGCAGTGTGTGCAGGCTTGACTACTATATGCTTGAGCAGGTATGCGGTTTTTTGAAAAGCAGACTGGATAAAGGTCTGAAGATTGTGCCTGTATCAGTCAATTTTTCCAGAAGACATCTGGAAGAAGGCGATCTGGTGGAACGAATAACCGGTACCATAGACAGATTTGGGATAGACAGAAGCTATATTGAGATAGAGCTCACAGAAAGTGAGGATTATCAGAATTATGAGATCATGTCCAGCGTGATAGGAAGACTCAAGGAACGAGGCATAAGTACATCCATAGATGATTTTGGTACAGGATTTTCTTCGCTCAACATGATCAAAAAGGTTGACCTTGATACCATCAAGATAGACAAATCGCTGATACCTTTTGACGATGTAAACAATAATAAGCATCAGGATATAGTAATGTTTTCAAGCATAATAGACCTCATAGGCCGGCTCGGGAAAAAGTCAGTTGCGGAGGGTGTTGAGACAACTCAGCAGCTTGACTATCTGGAAAAGCTTGGCTGTGATATAGTACAGGGATATGTGTTTGACAAGCCCCTGCCAAAGGATGAATTTGAGCAAAGGCTGGAATCGGGATATTAAAAAGCGGCAATGGAGCCATGTGAACTCCATTGCCGTTTTTTGTGTATGTAGTAAAACGGTAAAATATATATACATGGGGACTTGTTTCTTCACCGGGAAAATGATAAAACTGTTGAGAGGATTGATAAAGAAACACAGAAAAAACTGCTGCTTGAGATGGGGTTTGCCAGGGAAGTGGCTGACCGTGTTATATTTATGGCTAACGGGATCATAGTCGAGGATGGAACTCCGAAGCAGCTGTTCGGAAACCCGCAGAATGACAGGACAAAGGCGTTTCTCAGTTCAATTCTCAACACATAATAGAGTGCCTGTGTGTTGTATGCTGTGGCACGGACTAAAAAGAACGAGAGGTTTCACAGATGAAGAGTAGACAGGTAAGGAATTCACTGCTGCTAGTTTTGACAGCTTTTATATGGGGCGTAGCCTTTGTTGCGCAGAGACAGGGAGGAGATGCGGTTGGACCGTTCTCTTTCAACGGAATAAGGTCACTGATTGGCGGTGCTGTTCTTATACCGGTCATATTTATAATTGACAGGATAAAACCATCTGATAGGAAACCGAGTAATAGATCAGATAGAAAGAGACTTGTGATTGGCGGTATATGCTGTGGAACTGTTCTGTTCCTGGCAAGCTCTGCACAGCAGCTTGGACTTTATATGGGAACACCGGCGGGAAAAGCGGGATTCCTCACAGCGTGTTACATATTGCTGGTTCCAATTCTGAGTCTGTTTTTGAAGAAGAAATGTGGCTGGAATATATGGCTTGGAATAGTTATAGCTGTGGTGGGGCTTTATCTGCTTTGTATGAGCAGCTCACTGTCATTTCAGAGCAGTGATCTTATGGTGCTTGTATGTGCATTGCTTTTTGCAGTACATATACTTGTGATAGACCATTTCTCACCGCTTGTGGATGGAGTCAGAATGTCATGTATACAGTTTTGGGTATGCGGGATTCTCAGCATATTCCCGGCGTTTTTTTCGGAGATGCATCACAGTGTGGCTGGAATTGCGGCATGGGTGCAGCCTCTCGGTACATTGAGTGCGTGGATTCCGATACTTTATGCAGGAGTGTTGTCGTGTGGCGTGGCATATACACTTCAGATAGTTGGACAGAACGGACTAAATCCCACTGTCGCTTCAATGATCATGAGCCTTGAGTCGGTATTCTCTGTCATTGCCGGTTGGATCATCCTTGGAGAACGTATGGGGGTAAGACAGCTTGCAGGATGCGGGCTGATATTTGCCGCAATACTTCTGGCACAGATCCCGGTCGGACGAGGAAAGAAAGAGATGGCATGAACGTCTTGAGAGCCGATGATAAAAATACTTTGTTTTCACAAGAAAAAATATGCCGCAGGCGTACATATATCGTTGAAACACTTGAAAAAAATGCGAGTTTTTATTTACTTGCAAAAATGGGTTGACATTAAAATACTTCAGTGCTAGTTTAGGTACCGAACAAAGAGCAAATGCAAAGAACAGAATACGGTCGTCAAAGATCGCATACTTCAGAGAGCCGCCGGTTGGTGTGAGACGGTGTATGTCCTTGATGATTATCCTCTGCGAGCAGTGCACTGAATTCCCTGGTCATGAGATGCCAGAGACATTAGGTGTCACCGGTTTTCTACCGTTACATAGAAGCTTATTTCAATAGACAGTGAGTAGTGGTCAGGCGAGATAAGGTCAGAGAGGTCATCCTTTTATGATGGCAAATAAAGTGGTAACGCGGAAGTATACAGGCTTTCGTCTTTATGAGATTGCATAAAGACGAAAGCCTTTTTTAATTTACTCTTTGCAAAAATGAGATATCGCCATAAGGCGTGAGAAAGGAGAAAGATATGAATAGTTTGGTAATTGTTCTTATCGCAGTAGTAGTTTTAGGTGCTGGCTATCTGGGCTATGGAAGATGGCTTGCAAAGAAATGGGGTGTAGATCCAAATGCAAAGACACCAGCAGTTGCAAATGAGGATGGCAAGGATTATGTACCATCATCAAAGCTTACAGTATTTGCACATCAGTTTTCATCGATAGCAGGTGCCGGCCCTGTCCAGGGACCTATCATCGCAGCCATGTTCGGATGGGTACCAGTTTTACTCTGGCTGCTTGTCGGAGGCGTATTCTTTGGTGCAGTTCAGGATTTTGGTTCACTTTACGCATCAGTTAAAAATGGTGGTAAGTCAATAGGACTTGTCATCGAAAAGTACATAGGCAAGGCAGGAAGAAGATTCTTCTCACTGTTCTGCTGGCTCTTTACACTTCTTGTTATAGCAGCATTTACATCGATGGTTTCATCGACATTTAACGGTTTCACAGCAGGCGCTGACGGAGCTGTGACAAAGAACTTCAATGGTGCTGCAGCTGCTACAGTTTCAATGCTGTTCATAGTAGTAGCCATGGTATTCGGTGTGGTTATGAAGACATGCAAGAATATGAAGGAGTGGCTCAAAGCTATAGTAGCTATCGTCCTCATCGTTGCAATGTTTGCAGTAGGTATGAAATGTCCTTGGTACTTAAATGGTGACCAGTGGAATTACGTAATCATGGCTTACCTCTTCCTCGCATCAGTTCTTCCAATGTGGTTACTCATGCAGCCAAGAGATTACATGACAACATTCATGCTCATCGGTATGTTAGTTGGTGCATTTGTCGGAGTTCTGGTAGGACATCCTGATATGAACCTGAATGCATTCAATGGTTTCACAGTTGTATCATCAACAGGTGTTAAGAGTTATCTGTTTCCAACATTGTTTGTAACGATCGCCTGTGGTGCGGTTTCCGGTTTCCACAGCCTTGTTTCATCAGGAACATCATCTAAGACAGTAAAAAATGAAAAAGATATGCTTTTCGTAGGTTACGGCGCAATGATCCTTGAGACGCTCCTCGGAGTTATCTCACTTATAGTAGTTGGTGCTGTCGCAGTTGGCGGCAAGGCTCCAGAGGGTCTTACACCTTTCCAGATCTTCTCACAGGGTATCGCAGGATTCCTCGAGAAGTTCGGACTTCCAAACTCAGTTGCAAATGTATTCATGACAATGTGTGTATCAGCACTTGCTCTTACATCACTTGACTCAGTTGCACGTATCGGACGTATGTCATTCCAGGAGCTCTTCATGGGAGACACAACAGATACATCCAAGATGCCTGTATGGCAGAAGATACTTACAAACAAGTATTTTGCAACAGTTATAACACTGTTCTTTGGTTATCTTCTCTGCAAGGGTGGATATTCAAATGTATGGCCACTCTTCGGATCAGCAAACCAGATGCTTGCAGCCCTTGTACTTATAGGCGTAGCAGTATTCCTCAAGGCAACAAACAGAAAGCACGCAATGCTCTACCCACCTATGCTGATAATGCTTGCTGTTACATTTACAGCTATCGTGCTCAATGTAATAGGCAATGTACAGAAGTTCCAGGCTGGAACAGCAACATTCCTTGTAGAGGGACTTCAGCTTATAGTAGCAGTATTCCTTATCGTGCTTGGTATCATCGTGGCCATCACATGTATCAAGAAGCTCGTTCTTATGAAGAAGGAGAATGCTGAGAAGGCAGAGGCTTAATAGATGAGTGGGGGGAATCCCCGATAAAGATTTTAAATATAATACCTACCAAAAAATCAGGCAATTGGTGAAATACCGATTGTCTGATTTTTTATGTTTACATGGCATGGCTGTAACCAACATTAAGGATTGACAGGCTGAAGTCTTTGAAGGAAAATAATAGGGGAAATGAGGGATGTCATTCTCTTTGAGATCTTTGGACATCTGGAATAGTGGAGGAAATATAGGTATGATACAGGATATAGAACCACAGAGGTTTAATAATCAATATAGTAACAGGAGAGAACCAGAGGATCACGATATGGTTCTCTCTTTTTCTGAGAAAATGATATTTGCGAAAGTTATGGATGATGAGAACCTGCTTGGGTTTATGACGTATGGAGAACTGCAGAAAATAACCGGATGCGATAGGAAAATAGGGGATCTGGTTTATCTCTTTTCAATAGATGATACCGCATATTTTATGTGGAATGGAGATAACAGACTTGCTGCCCCGGGCTATGAATACCGAAGCATGTATAAGACAAGGGCTTGCTATCCGAAGACTGCGGTTCTTGCGGCGGCGACAGGCTGGCATCTGTCGCTTTGGTACAGGACCAACAGGTTCTGTGGTGCCTGTGGAGAGAGAACTGTTCATGATGAGAAAGAGAGGATGCTCAGATGTCCGTCATGCGGCAGGCTGATATTTCCAGTCATAGCTCCTGCTGTCATAGTGGGCGTGATCGACGGCGACAGGATCATACTTACCACATATGCGGGCAGGGAGTACAAGAGATATGCCCTGATAGCGGGATTTACCGAGATAGGGGAGAGCGCTGAGCAGACCGTCAGACGGGAGGTCATGGAGGAGGTCGGCATCAGCGTTAAGAATATCACTTATTACAAGTCACAGCCATGGGGCTATGACAGCAATCTTCTCATGGGTTATTTCTGTCAGGCAGACATACCGGAGGGCGGTGACGGACATCTGACCATAGACAGACAAGAGCTTGCAACCGGAGAGTGGGTGAACCGTGATGATATTCCAGACTATCCGGAGCACCTGAGTCTCACACATGAGATGATGGTATACTTTAAAGAGCACGGACAGGAAGTGTTTAAGTGACAAATAGAGCTAAGATGTAATATCCATTGAATATCCGGACGGGTGGTCATTGTCGTTTTCAAGTCACACACGGAGTTAAGATCGCTGTTTATTGCAGGACTCACTACAAATACCCTACGGGCAGAAAAAAGATTATTTAAGTTTTAAACGGTTGTGTAAATGTATGGAGTTATTGTATTATAGACAAATCAAGGATATGGATACTTGAGAAAAATATGGGAGAATGTTTCTTTATATAATAAGACATTAAAAATGGGCTTATATCGAGAAAAAAGGGGTAAATGGAATATGAAAAAGACAGGAATTGTGATATGTGTGCTTGCGGCACTGGTGGGACTTGCGGGATGTTCATCAGTGGTAAGCAGTGATAAAACAGATAGAACCAAATCGGGTATAGAGAGTCAAGGAAAGTTCAAGGTCAATACGCCGGATGAGGAGTGGTTCAAGGAGACTGCCCTAGATGTGGCGGCTTCGGTGAACGAACTTGCAAATGATGAAGCTTATATAAAGATAATGGGCGGAAGTGACGAGGTTGCTGAAGTCGCAAGTGACTGGGGGGATAATATAGCCGACACAAGTGGCAAGATTGCAGTTGTGATAATCTCGGATAAAGCAGCAAAATTCATTATGGGGCAGACTGATGGTGAAACGTCCCTGTCCGATACGGCCAGAGACCGTGTTGAAAAAAATGCATGCTTGGCATTTGGAAATTATGTGACCGCCAGCGCTGGGGGAGCGAGTGCATTGGCGGCCTCATCAATACTTAGGTATGATCAGGCGTATGTAGTAAGTGAACCGGTGCTGGATCAGGTGTGGGTGATCCCAGCTGGGGAGGAATGTGCACTGTGGATAGCCTATAGTAACTGTGGTGACGGAATAGTGAGCGTGAGTGGAAGTTACATGGCACTTCCTGATGGTCAGACTGTGGAGGAGGCTGCGGATTCACTGTTCAGCACGTGGGGGTTAGAAGTAGAGGTGCACGAGTGGTAAAGTCACTTTGATATATGTGTTTTAAATAAACGGCGGAGACAATGACTCCGCCGTTTATTTTGTTTATATTCCGGAGTGCTCCGGCATTTGCAAGAAAATAAAATATGATAAAAATAATAAGCAGCAATACGGAGTTGACTTTTAAGTTTACTTATATACAATAGAAATGCAGGTTATATGTGAAGTATTATTTTGACACCAACAGCGATGGCTATTTATCAAAGAAAGAGCGGAATAATGCAACATTAATAAGTGCGAAATATTGGAAGATCAGCAGTTTTAAGGGAATTAAGTATTTCCCGAATCTTAAGTATCTTGATTGTGGACACAATAATCTCACATCACTAGATCTTTCGGGAAACAAGAAACTGGAAAAGCTCAACTGTGATTATAATAAGCTTACAGCTCTGTCGACCGGAAACACACCGAAACTCAGAACATTGTATTGTGGTAATAATAGCTTAAAGACCTTGAATGTAAGCAAGAGCAGAAGTCTTCAAAAACTGTTCTGCAAGCCTAACAAACTGACTAAGCTGGATGTCAGAAAGAATAAAAAGCTTACAGCGAAGGGCGGCATTATTGATGCAGATAAGGGCGTAAAAATTATAAAAAAGTAAATAATATAGCTCTCATAGACGGATTCAGGATGATTTTATAGATATAAAATACAATTATCCATATCATTTTGTTAAATATAGTTGTAAAATAACAATAATGATGTACATGGTATATGGACGGCGATAATAAAGGGCGATAAGCCCTTTATTTCGTGTTATACGGGCTTGTTGTATGGTGGTGGTAATAGCGAAAAGAAAGATCTTTCGCCAAGTCACGTAAGGAGGAAAATGAAATGAAACTGAAAAAGATAAAGAGGATGGTTGTAGCGGGAACAGCCATTCTGATGACACTTTCCCTTGCCGGGTGTGGCATCGGCAGTGATTCCGTGAAGCTGGGAGCCGCGGGAGTTGGCGGCGGATACTATGCGTTCTCCAACGCATTTGCGCAGATAGCATCCTCGGAGGATGAGGATCTTGATTTTGAGGTAAAGGCTACTGCAGGCTCCACGGCGAATATCAGGCTTCTGTCCGACGGATATGTGGACATGGCGATAGCCCAGGCGGATCTGGTGGATGCGGCCTACAACGGAACAGGCGCCACGGACAAGAAGAGGTACAGAGGGTACTCGGCAGTTGCCAGCCTGTACACTGAGGCGTGTCAGATCGTGGTGAGATCTGACTCGGGAATAGACAGCTTGGATGATCTTCAGGGCAAGAAGATTTCTGTGGGTGAGGAGGAGTCCGGTACCCAGAGAAATGCAGAGCAGATACTTAAGATGACCGGCCTTGTGGAATCCCTTGTGGACACGGTTAATCTCGATTATGTGGATGCGGCAAATGAACTCAAATCAGGACAGATAGATGCATTCTTTTGTACAGCAGGTATACAGACCTCGGTGATCGAGGAGCTGTCTAAGGAATGTGACGTAAAGCTCATCGGAATAGATGACAAATGCAGGGACAGACTAAAATCCGTGTACGGCTTCTATACGGATTACACCATACCAGCGGGAACCTACGAGGGACAGACTCAGGATGTTGTGACACTCGGTGTCAGAGCAGTGCTCCTCGCCAGGGATGATATGGATGAGAAGATAGTGGAGGAGCTCACAGGACTTCTCTTTGAACATGCGCAGGATATCCAGTATTCAATAGCACTCACCTTCCAGATAGATGAGAGTGAGGCTGTGAAGAACGTGACCATTCCATTTCATGATGGTGCGAAAGCTTATTATCAGAAAAAAGGAATAGAGATCCCGGCTGAACAGTAGTTGTCAGCTGCTGATAATAAATATACTGAATGCGGAAAAGAATATATGCAGATGATATTGGATTAAGAAGGTATCTGATCACGGATGTCTGCATGTGTATATAATATAGATAAGAGAGGTCTTACATGGAGATACAGATAGATATGTATCAGACACTGGCGGTGTCAGTTCTGGTACTTATATTGGGACAGTTTTTGAAGAAAAGAATTAATTTCCTGGAGAAATTCTGCATACCGGCGCCGGTCATAGGAGGTCTGCTTTTCGCAGTCCTGACCTGTGTGTGTTACAGTCTTGGCATAGCAGAATTTACATTTGACGATACGCTGAGAGAGGTGTGCATGGTATTCTTCTTCACATCCGTTGGATTCCAGGCGAATCTCAAGGTTTTAAAGAGCGGAGGAAAGTCGTTGTTCATATTCCTTGGACTGGTTGTAGTGCTTATAGTGTCCCAGAATTTTCTGGCGCTCGGGGTGAGTAAGCTGCTGCATCTTGATCCGCTTGTTGGACTCTGCACGGGATCTATACCTATGGTAGGTGGTCATGGAACTGCAGGAGCGTTTGGCCCGGTGCTGGAGGATTTTGATGTCAAGGGGGCAACAACTATATGCACGGCTGCGGCAACATTTGGACTTATCGCAGGAAGTCTTATAGGTGGCCCTATTGGCAAGAGACTCATAGACAGGAAGAAGCTTCTGGACACTGCAGTTGCCGAGGACGACAGTATACTGGTTGAGGATGAGAAGAAACATGAGCGCCATACCAATATGTATGCGGCAGCTGTGTTCCAGCTCATCATAGCCGTAGGAATAGGAACCATCATATCGGAACTTCTCACAAAGACAGGACTTACATTTCCTATATATATAGGTGCGATGATCGCGGCTGCGGTCATCAGAAATATCGGAGAGTATTCCGGTAAGTTTGATATATACATGGGTGAGATCAACAACCTTGGTGGTATCTGCCTGTCACTGTTCCTTGGAATGGCGATGATCACACTGAAGCTGTGGCAGCTTGCAGAACTTGCACTTCCGCTGATCATACTGCTCTCGGCGCAGCTCATACTCATGATGCTATTCACATATTTTGTTGTGTTCAACGTGATGGGCAGGGATTACGATGCGGCGGTTCTGTCGGCGGGTACCTGTGGTTTCGGTATGGGAGCAACGCCAAATGCCATGGCGAACATGCAGGCTATATGCGACCGCTATGTTCCTTCGGTCAAGGCATATCTGATAATACCGCTTATAGGAAGTTTATTTGCTGACTTCCTGAACAGCCTGGTAATTACATTTTTCATAAACATACTTTAGGGGGTATAACCAACTATGAGAGAAAAAAATAAAGAACAGCATAAAAAGCATCACAGATTCAACATGTCATTTGACAATCTGGCTATTCCTGAGGTGAACACAAAGAGCCATGATGACAATGAGGATAATGTGGGTGAGGATGACTCGTCTGTGACATATGACACGGTGGCAATCCCGGAGATCCACATAAGGAAAAAGAAAGACAAATAGTGATTAAAATCGTCCGGTTGTGTTAGAATACAGTCGGGCGATTTTGTATTAAGATTATTTTATTACTGACAGGTTAATCGATATTGCTGCGAAATTGACTTGTTATTGGATATATGGGGGTTGTATATGGGTGACAGCAAGGTGAAAAATGAGAATATGATTTTGGATTTTACTCACGTATATCGTGATGAGGATATAAAGGATATAGATAGATTCAGATACATAGATTGCTCTGATATACAAGAGACAGATATGTATTGTTCAAAAAATGCGTATGAAAAAATATGGGGCAGGATAGAGCCGTACGGAATCCAGGGTATACATTATATAGATTCGGGAAATTATCATTATATAACGAAGATTATAACAGATCATATAACCGAACCGTTTGGGCTGGTTATGTATGATCATCATACAGACATGCAGATACCTATGGTTCCAGAAATGATGAGCTGCGGAGACTGGGCGGGACAGACTCTTATACAGAATGAAAATCTAAGACAGCTGGTGGTTGTAGGTCCGCCGGAGTCAGATATAGAGCAGACTTTGGAAAGTTATAAAGGTTCCAAGGGGAGACAAGAAAATGTGGAAAGCTATAAATGTGGGTATAATGTACAAGAAGCTGAGTACGATGATTCGTATGATATTTCCCGGGATATCTCAAGCGAAAGACTGTTGATATTTTCTGCCAAAGACCTGCATGGTGGACTGCCTGAGGATAAGCTGAAACATATCAGAACAGATCTGCCTTTGTACATATCTATAGACAAAGACGTCCTCGGAACAGAATACACGGAGACGAACTGGAGTCAGGGGGATATGTCAATCGATGGACTTGAACGTCTGCTCAGTGTCTTTCTTGGCGGTCAGGGTGAAGAAAAAAATACAGACGCTTGTCGTAATGATGAAAGATATGACGGTGGTATAAGACATTCAAGAATATTGGGCGTTGATGTATGCGGAGAGGTTCAGACAGATATTTCAGTGCCTGAATATCTTGTGGCGGAGGAGAAGAATGAGAAGGTCAATATCGAACTGTTTCGGTTTATATCGGAGCATGTGAAGAAATTCAGATAGTATTAGATATAATAGTTGTATACAATTATGAGTTAGAATAGAAAAATGTAGAAAATGGAAAACTAACAACGAGAAAATTAGAAAGCGTAAGGTGAAAATATGGAGGAGATTCAAAAGCATCTGTTTGAACTTCAGGATATAAAGTACAGAGATTTTCACAGCAGGCTTATGCCTGACACCGACAAGGAGACTGTCATAGGCATAAGAGTTCCCGTGCTCAGAAAATATGCGAAGAGTATAGCTGGAACAGAGCTGGAGGACAGATTTATTGATGAGCTCCCACACCAGTATTACGAGGAAAACAATCTTCACATGATGCTCGTAACCTGGATAAAGGACTATGATAAATGTCTATCAGAGGTAGAGAGATTTCTTCCGTATATAGACAACTGGGCAACCTGTGATTTCCCGGCACCGAAGTGTTTTGAAAAGCACAAGGAAGAACTGCTACCGGTCATCAAGTGCTGGATTGCCTCAAGCGAGACCTATACTATAAGGTACGGAATAGGAATGCTCATGAGACTTTATCTTGACGAGGATTTTGAGCCTGAGTATGTGAAGCTTGTGGCGGGAGTTGAGTCTGATGAGTATTATGTCAACATGATGATAGCGTGGTACATGGCTACAGCTCTGGCAAAGCAGTGGGATGCGGTAATTCCGTACATAGAAGAACACCGCATGTCCGACTGGGTTCACAGAAAGACAATACAGAAGGCTGTGGAGAGTTACCGCATAACTGATGAGCAGAAGAAATACCTCAAGGGATACAGGTAGTTTATCGCTTTTTAGCTGAAAAATGAAAAAAGATAAAAACGGTGCGTTATATAGCTGAGAGGCAAACTGTCAGCTATGACATAATCGCAACACAGGAAAGGAAAAATACAAATGACAACAAGAGAGGAAGCTTTGGCATACGGTCTGTCGTTTCCTGACACGTATCAGGAGGCGCCATTTCACGACCAGAATTGGCAGCTTGTGAGAGTCAAGGGAAGCAAGAAGGCATTCCTTTGGACTTATGAGAGGAATGGATATATCAATCTGAATGTGAAGGCTGATCCGGAAAGCCGGGATTTCTGGAGGCAGGCATTTGAGTCTGTCATACCGGGTTGGCATCAGAACAAAGAACACTGGAACACTATCATACTGGATGGAAGTGTGCCAGAGGATGCTGTGAAGCAGATGATAGCGGATAGCTATGACATAGTAACCTACAGTCCGACAAAGAGGATCTACGATGCGGTGAAGAAGATTCCGAAGGGATGTGTTGCAACATACGGCCAGGTTGCGAAGATGGCAGGTGACAGGAAGATGGCGAGAGCCGTGGGCAATGCACTTCATAAGAATCCTGATCCTGAGAATATACCGTGTTACCGAGTGGTGAATTCCAAGGGTGAGCTTGCGGGAGCATTTGCGTTCGGTGGAGCAAATGTCCAGGCGGACCGCCTGAGGGCAGACGGCATAGAGGTTGAAAATGACCGGGTAGACCTGAAGAAATATGGAATGAAAAACTGAGTCGCAATACAGACAGAAAGGCAATACAGAATCATGACATCTGATAACACAAAGACAAATGAAAATCAGAACAATCCCCTTGGATATGAGAATGAGGCACATCTGCTCACAACCTTTGCCATACCGTGTATCATATCCATGCTGGTGACAGCACTTTATAATATAGTTGACCAGATATTTATAGGACACGGAGTGGGAATGCTTGGAAATGCTGCGACAAATATAGCATTTCCTCTTTCAACGGCATGTACCGCGATATCGCTTCTTCTTGGCATAGGAAGTGCGACCAGCTTTTCATTGAAGCTTGGTGCCGGAGATGAGAAGAAGTCGGCTGAGGCAGCAGGAAATGGAATCTGTCTCATGGCGATATTTGGCGTGGCACTTTTCCTTGTGACGACAATATTCCTGACACCTATGCTAAAGGCATTCGGCGCAACTGACAAGGTTCTGCCATTTGCACAGGAGTACACAAGGATAACAGCGATAGGTTTCCCATTCCTGATAGCGAATACCGGAATGAGCAAGCTGATCATGGCTGATGGAAGTCCGAGGTATTCAATGATATCCATGCTGACAGGTGCCATCATCAACACTATACTTGATCCGATACTTATATTCGGGCTCGATATGGGTATGCGCGGTGCGGCGCTGGCAACTATCACAGGACAGATCATATCATTTGCCATAAGCCTCAGATATATGTTCCATTTCAAGACAATACATCTTACCAGGGAAAGTTTTGTTATGCGAGGAGAGCCCTGCGGCAATATATTCAGATTCGGTGCGTCGGCGTGTTTCAATCAGATAGCCATGGCGATAGTCCAGGTTGTCATGAACAATACTTTGTCAAGATACGGAGCACAGTCGGTGTATGGAGGCGACATACCACTTGCGTGTTCAGGAATAATAAGCAAGGTAAACATGATATTCATGGCGATCGTTATAGGAATATCACAGGGAACCCAGCCGATCATAGGCTTCAACTATGGCGCAGGAAAGTACAGGAGGGTGAGAAAGACTTATCTTCTGGCGCTGGCAGCAGCATCAGCTCTGTCGGTGGTGGCATTTGCAGCATTCCAGATATTCCCTAGACAGATCATAAGCGCATTTGGAGAGGGAAGCGAGCTGTACTTCCAGTTTTCAGAGAGATACTTCAGGATATATATGTTTCTTACCATCGTAAATGGAATCCAGCCGGTGACATCAAACTTCTTCAACTCTATAGGAAAGGCGAGACTTGGTGTGTTCATGTCACTCACAAGACAGATACTATTTCTGCTTCCTCTCATCATCATATTCCCTATATTCATGGGGATCGATGGTGTCATGTATGCGGGACCGATAGCGGACGGAATAACTGCGATTGTCTGCGGTGTGTTTACGGTGAGGGAACTTAAGGAACTGACTTCTATAGACAGAGATGCACATGAAAAAGCCGTGAAAATATAGACGATAATCAGGATCTATATATTGCGCATACAACGCATCGTGCTATAATTGAGAAAAAAAATCAATAAACATAAATAGACGGCATTCGACAGACGATTTTGTGGTACTGAAAGACTGCGTGGATGAATCTGGATGAATGATGAAAGAAGGATAATCAATTATGACACTGAGAGATTTGAAGGTAGGACAGAGTGCCAGAATAAAGGCAGTTGGCGGTGAAGGAGAGCTAAGACAGCATTTCCTTGACATGGGTGTTATACCCGGTGCGGAGCTCACCCTTGTGAAGCTTGCTCCGATGGGCGATCCTATGGAGTTTCAGATCCATGGATATGAACTTACACTCAGACTGGCTGATGCAGAGCAGATAGATGCAGAGCAGATAGAGACAAGATCCAGAGCTCACACCAGAGTTGAGATCATAGAGGAGAAGGAACATCCAGGACTTGGCGAGGAAGGAAAATATCACGTCAAAGGGGATGGTGATCCGCTTCCAGAAGGAACAAGACTTACATTTGCCTTGGTTGGCAACCAGAACTGTGGAAAGACGACTCTGTTCAATCAGCTTACAGGATCAAATCAGCATATAGGCAATTTCCCTGGAGTAACTGTCGACAGAAAAGATGGTCCGATAAGGGGCAGGGAGAATACTTCCGTGACGGATCTGCCTGGAATATATTCGATGTCTCCTTATAGCAGCGAGGAGATCGTGTCCAGAAACTTTGTGCTTGATGATCACCCAAAGGCTATCATCAATATAGTAGACGCTACTAATATAGAGCGAAATATGTATCTCACAATGCAGCTTCTTGAGATGGAGATACCGGTTGTCGTCGCACTCAACATGATGGATGAGGTCACAGGCAATTCGGGCTCCATAGATGTAAATGGGATGGAGGCAATGCTTGGAACCCCGGTTGTGCCTATATCTGCGGCAAAAAACGAGGGTGTGGATGAGCTTGTAAGACACGCCATACATATAGCCAAGTATCAGGAAAAGCCTGGAAGACAGGACTTCTGTGATGAGAATGAGTTTGGCGGAGCTGTTCACAGATGTATACATGCGGTGGCGCATCTTATAGAGGATCATGTAAAGGCGGCAGATCTGCCGCTTAGATTCGCTGCTACCAAGATCATAGAGGGAGATCATCTCATACTTGACAGGCTTGGACTTGATGAGAACGAGAAAGAGACGATAGAACATCTGATAATCCAGATGGAAAAAGAGCGAGGACTTGACCGGAGTGCAGCCATAGCTGATATGAGGTTTAATTTCATAGAAAAGGTATGTGAAAACTGTGTAGTCAAGCCAAAGGAGAGCAAGGAGAGGATCAGAAGCGAAAAGATAGATCGCATTCTTACGGGTAAGTATACCGCAATCCCATGCTTTATAGGTATCATGCTGGCGGTGTTTTATCTGACATTTAACGTGATCGGAGCAGGTCTGCAGAAACTATTAGAGATGGGGATAGATGCGCTCACGGTTCAGGTGGGAAAGCTTCTCACCGCAGCAAATGTAAATGTGGTCGTCAAGAGCCTTGTTATGGATGGAATATTTGCGGGTGTCGGAAGTGTGCTCAGTTTTCTTCCGATCATAGTGACTCTGTTCTTTTTCCTGTCGCTCATGGAAGACAGCGGATATATCGCCAGAGTTGCATTTGTCATGGATAAGCTGCTAAGGAAGATCGGACTTTCCGGCAAGAGCATAGTTCCGATGCTGATAGGCTTTGGCTGTACGGTTCCGGCCGTCATGGCAACCAGGACACTCCCGAGTGAGAGAGACCGAAAGATGACTATTCTGCTCACTCCATACATGAGCTGTTCAGCTAAGCTTCCTATATATGCGTTCTTTGTAAGCGCATTCTTCCCTGGAAAGGGCGGCCTTATTATGGCAGGGCTTTATTTCCTTGGAATTGCGATAGGAATAATTGTGGCTATGGTTTATCGGAGCACATTGTTTAAGGGCAATGCGGTTCCTTTTGTCATGGAGCTTCCAAATTACAGACTTCCGGGTGCGAAGAACGTAGGCCAGCTCCTGTGGGAGAAGGCAAAGGACTTTCTTCAGAAGGCGTTCACAGTTATATTTCTTGCAACTATATGTATCTGGTTCCTTCAGAGCTTTGATATGCACCTCAATATGGTGAAAGACTCGCAGGACAGCATACTTGCTGCGATAGCCGGACTTTTGGTGCCGATATTTAAGCCGCTTGGACTTGGCGACTGGAGAATATGTACGTCGCTCATAAGTGGTATCATGGCGAAGGAGAGTGTGGTATCCACACTTGAGATATTGTTTAACGGATCAGTGACCGCAGCTATCACAACCAGGGCTGCAGCATCGCTGCTCGTATTCAGCCTGCTTTACTCGCCTTGTATAGCAGCCATCGCCTCCATCAAGAGAGAGATGGGACATCGCTGGGCTGTCATGGTAGTGATCTGGCAGTGCGTTGTGGCGTGGCTTGCGGCATTTGTGGTGTATATGATAGGGGGAATACTGTGATAAATGCCTGGCGTATGTCTGGTCTGATACATTCTGGAATATGTCTGGTACTAGGGTATTATCACACCAGTTTCTTCTCCGTCCACTTTCCGCTTCGCCAGCGCAGGACCATACCAACTGCGCGCACACATTCGTCACAGGTAAGGCCTATGTAGGCGCCGGTTGCAAGGAGCCCAAGGTGCAGGCCGAACATCCATGTACCGCCGACAGCACACACGTACATAAAGACAGCTGCTATGACGGCCGGGAATACCGCATCTCCGCTGGTCTTTAAGGCCTGGCCGTAGACAAGGTTTGTAACTCTGCCAACCTCGAGGATGATGTCAATAGCAAGGAGCCTTGTGACAATATGTACCATGTCCGGGTTGTCGGTGAACAGTTTCATGGCCCATGGGGCTGTGACTGCAAATAAAGTTTCAAGACAGGTCGCCACGATCACACCGATGATGGCGGCCTTTTTGGTATCTCTTTTACATGCATCTATATCGCCGGAACCGATATGCCATCCTGTCATGATGGCATTTGCCTGGGCGAGCGCTGAGCCGACGCAGTAGGAGAAGTTGCTTATCTGGGTTGCGTAGGATCGTGCCGTGACATTTATTCCGTCAGTATCCATCTGGTTCAGGAACTTGACCACCAGCATCATGGCGACATTGTACAGAACGGATTCGAATGCAGATGGCAGTCCGACTCTGATGATCTGTGAAAGGACAGTTCTGTTAGAAAGCCTTTCGGGATTTTTCCCTGCTTTTACAAGGGTGCAGGAGAAAAAGATAACAATTGCAAGGTTGATAACCTTGGATATGACTGTCGCTGTAGCGACACCCTGCACCCCTTTATGCAGCGCAAAGAGAAAAACTGCATTTAAGGCGAAGTTTACAAGGTTGCCGATTATGGTAGCGATGAGAGGCTGCTTTGTGTGTCCAAATGCCCTTAGGTAGCTTGCAAAGATTGGAATCAGAGCATTCAGAAAACAGCCGCCACCCACGATCTCAAGATAGCTCATGGCAGGTTCTCTGAGGTTTCCGGCTATTCCTATCAGATCAAGAATATTTCCGGAGAAAATGAACAGGAATATAGACATTCCCATACCTATGACTGAGTTGAATATAAGACCAAGCTGGCGTGCCTGATAAGCAATCCCAGGTCTGCCTGCGCCGATATTCTGAGTCATGACCGTCATCATGCCGGATGATATGATGGAGAACATGATGATGAACATTCCGATATAACTGTTGGCGGTTCCGACAGCACCCACGGCATAGTCCCCAACTGATGATAGCATGAGTGTGTCAACCATACCGGACAACATATAGAAAAGTGTTTCAAAACATATAGTTATAAAAAGTGCGGATAATTTCTTCATATAATCAGTACTCCTTTGGTGATGGGTATAAAATCATGAGTTATAACTAAATTGTATAATATCGCATTGATACCGCATGAATCTTGTACTATTTCAATTAAAAGTTGCACATATTCTACATATGAGTTAATATGACGAAGTTGCATGATATAAAAGGCAACGCAATATATAATAAATCAATATCAGGGGATAACAATGTACGCAGAATTAAAGGAAAATCATCCACACGGGACAAGAGAATATCCATTTTGTGAGTATCATATGAGATACTGGCCACATGCATTCCAGATCCCGGTTCATTGGCATGATGAGGTGGAGATAATATATGTAAGGAAAGGTCCACTTATGGTTGAGATTGATGGACAGAAATTTATAGGGGATGACGGAGCTGTATATATAGTAAGTCCGGGAGTGCTGCATATGATGGCCGCCCCGGAAACACCGGTGGATTATTTTACATTTCTGTTTCCGATGGAATTCATATCATTTCAGACCAAGGATGAATTGGAGGATGAGATATTTTTTCCTCTTAGGAATCACACACGGGAATTCAGACCTGAAGTGACGAATCGGAATCTGCTTGAAAAACTTATACCTATTCTTGATGAGTTGTCAGAGGAAAATGGGAAATTTGGAACACACAGACAGATACAGGTGAGAATCAGACTGTTGCAGGTTGTAGATCTTTTAGTGGAATACGATCAGCTTGAAGCGAAGACAGGGAGAGCGTCAGGTGGACTGGAAAAGGAGATACTTATATATATACAGGATAATTATCATGAGCACATAAGTCTTGCTGAGCTTTCTGAACATTTTCATCTGTCGGAAAAGTACATGTCAAGATTCTTCAGTGAGAGATTTCACATGACGCTCACACAGTATGTGAACTATGTTAGACTTAAGTATGCAAGGCATCTTCTCGAGTCCACAGATCTGTCGGTTACCGAGATTGCCATGAAATCAGGTTACCCAAATGTAAGTTATTTTATCAGGAAATTTTCTGCGGCGGTGGGAGAACCACCGTTAAGATATAGAAATGGTAAAGCTGTGAAAGATCAAAAAAACAGAATATAAAATTCGAAAAACTTGATGGCTGTTGACGGAAATTGGAGATAACAATATAATGGTAATACAGTTTTATGACGTTATATTAAGAGCATCTGAGGAGACCGTGAATGAGAATCAGACAATTTAGAGAAGACCACTGGGATAGGCTTCCCACGATAAGACTGCAGAAAGCGGTGCTTGACAACTTCAAGAGTGTGGAGCATGGAGAGATAGTATTTGCCTGTGGAAAGAAGTTTGTTCCGTATGGAACAGAATCAGATATATTGGGACTTTATGGACAGAACGGCTCGGGTAAGACGAGTTTTATAGAGGCGCTTGCCATACTGAAGCTTCTGATGATTGGAGCTGAGGTTCCGGCGGTGTATGCAGAATGTGTGGCAAAGGGTCAGGAGATGGCCAGACTGGAGTTTACATTTGACCTTCAGTACGAGGACGGACGCATCCGAAAGGTTGTGTACGAATTCCTCATGTCCGCCGTGGAGAATGAGACAAATAACGGATTCAGACAGTACGGAGGAGAGGATCAGAACAGTGGCCAGCCGAGCTACAGAGTCCGCATATCGGGTGAGAAACTGAGTATGTCAGGTGATTTTGAGGGCAGGAAGATGATACTTCAGCCTGTGATTGACACATGCACTGACGACATGCCGTTCGGGCCTGTATCGAAGCAGAAATATTTCATAACAAATGACAGAAAGTTCGTGGATGAGCTGAATGTGGTGAGAAGACTGGCGCAGGAAAAGTCGGCGTCGTTTATCTTCTCGCTCGGAACTGCAAAGGTGTGCGATGAGTGCGGGTTATATTCTGAGTTTTATCAGGTTATACTGGAGCTGGCGTACTACAGTCAGCTCTATCTTCATGTGGTAGACACGAAATCAACAGGATATATAAGACTCAACTACGGACTTCCGCTATACACACAGAGCGGTAAATTCCTTCTGAAGACGGATGTGCCGAACATCATGCCGGAGATAGTCTTCAGCGAGATAAAGAGCCAGTTTGAGAATATAAACATAGTCCTCAGCCAGATAGTTCCGGGACTTAATGTTGATCTTCACGAGCTGTCGCCTGCCCTCATGAAGGATGGCAGTATGGGACATGTGGTGGAGATAGTGTCCAGCAGGAATGAGACGGACATGAGTGTGTTCCACAATCAGGAGGCTGCGCCTGACGGAAGAGTGCACATGCCATTCAGGTACGAGTCCGACGGTATCCGCAAGATCGTGTCGGTGCTCAGTCTGATAATAGATGCGTACAATGAGCAGTCGTGCACGATAGCCATAGATGAGCTGGATGCCGGTGTGTTTGAGTATCTTCTGGGAGAGGTGCTGCAGACGTTCCAGGAGTCTGGCAAGGGGCAGTTTATATTTACATCGCATAACCTCAGACCGCTGGAGGTCATAAGCAAGGATTATATATATTTCACCACGACAAATCCGAGAAATAGGTATATCCGTATGAAGGGAATCGGAAGCAGCAACAATCTCAGAAATACTTATTTCAGGGAGATCGTGGTTGGAGAACAGGACGAGGAGCTGTATAGGAATACGAAGAGGTTCAAGATTGTATCGGCATTCAGAAAGGCAGGTATGGATCATGGGGAAACGACCTAAGAAGAAGATCTTCCTGTTCCTTGTCGAGGGAGTGTCGGACCGGAATGCTCTTGAGGTGCCATTTGGACAGCTTCTTGAGGATATAGATCCTGATATTGTTCTGGAATTTGCCATGCTCATGCAGGATGACGGAAGCTTTGGCGGTGATATAACCTCAAAGAATGGCATACATCCTGACAACATAGAGCGGTTTATAGATGAGATAATGGTCAGTCCTCTGCTAAAGAGGACGGGCCTGTATCCGAAGGACATTGTGGAGATAATTCATTTTGTGGATATGGATGGTGCGTACATAGATGACAATCTGGTCGTGACTGATGGGGGAAATGAAGACAAGCCAGTATACTACCCGGATATCATTGTGACGGCAAATCCGGATCACGTGAAGGAGCGAAATCTCTGCAAGAGTGCGAATCTGGATGTGCTCACTTCGCTGTCATCAATAAAGATAGGAAGTAAAAAGATAAAATACTCCGTATACTATTTTTCGAGCAACCTGGATCATTTCCTGTATCGGGATGCAAATTCAGATGAGCACGGCAAGGTGCGGAGGGCGGCGGAGTTCTCGATGAAGCATGAGACGTCGGGATCGCTGGAGCGTTTTTTTGAGGAGAATGAGACTGTGACTACAGATATGACTTATGGGGAGTCATGGGATTTCATAAAGAGTGGGGAAAATTCTTTGAAGAGGCACACAAATGTGAATCTGCTCATAAAGAGGCTTAAGGCTATTGCGGAAAATCACATATAAAATAAACTCATAACAATAAAACAGGAGACAGAAAAGGCTATGAAGAAGAACAAAGAAGATGACGGAATCTACAGAAAACCCACCAAAGGTTTCAGCAAGAGAACAAATATGATAGTCGGCATAGCATTTGTCATATTTGTGCTGGTGTGCTGCATAATAAGACTGTTCGTGTAAGGTTTCAGTAAAGAAAAGTGGCAGGTGTTGATTTTTATATTTAGCATGCTATACTTGGCTTAGTTAATTGAAGGTAATCAAGGAGGATAAATCCGTGTTTGGTAGCAGATCAAGCAAGAAGACGGGATTGAAGATCATAATAGTGGGCTGTGGAAAGGTTGGCGTGGCCATACTCAAGCAGCTTGCAAATGAGGGGCATGATATAACTATCATAGACAAGGATCCCCAGAAGGTCGCAACATACGCAAATCAGTATGATGTTATGGGAATAGTTGGAAACGGAGCAAATCACAGCGTGCAGCTTGAGGCGGGAATACAGAACGCAGATTTGATAGCTGCAGTCACGTCGTCGGATGAGCTCAACATCCTGTGTTGTACCATAGCCAAGCAGGTCGGAGACTGCGCGACCATAGCGAGACTCAGAGACCCGGATTACAGCAAGGAGGCAAGCTATCTCAGGGAGAAGCTTGGACTTACCATGATCATAAACCCTGAGCTTGAGACTGCAATCGAGGTGTCGAGGGTACTGTATCTGCCAACGGCTCTTGAGATAAATTCATTTGCACACGGACAGGCGGAGATGACCAGGATAAAGATCCCGGAGAAGAACGTGCTGGACAACAAGAGCATAGCTGATCTCGGTAAGGATCTTGCAAATAAACAGAAGCCGATAAATATACTTATAGCGGCAGTTGAGAGAGCCGGGGAGTTCTATATCCCTTCCGGTGATTTTGTCCTCAAGGCCGGTGACATCATGTCATGTGTGGGAACACGGCCTATGTCCAGAAAATTCATGGAGCACATAGGCTTCAAGACTGCGAGAGTCAAAAACACCATGATAATCGGTGGAGGAAATGTCGCATATTATTTGGCTGGACAGCTCGTGAACATGGGAATATCCGTCAAGATCATAGAGGAGAACAAGAAGCGCTGTGAGGAGCTTTCAGTCCTTCTGCCGAGGGCGATAATCATAAATGGTGATGGAACGGATCAGGAGACTTTGAACGAGGAGGGCCTTGCGGAGACTGAATCATTTGTGTCCCTGACAGGAATCGACGAGGAGAATATACTTTTGACTCTCCACGCCCGCAAACATTCAAATGCCAAGACGATAACCAAGATAAACAGGAGCAATTTCAGAGAGGTCATAAACAGCCTCGATCTGGGAAGTGTTGTATATCCATGCAGTATAACTGCGGAGTCCATAGTCGCATATGTCCGTGCGAAGAAGAATTCCAACAGTAACAGCATAGAGACACTCTACCACATGTTTGACTCAAGAGCTGAGGCGATAGAGTTCCGTGTGGATGAGAAGTCGGAGGTGACGGATATACCGCTGAAGGATCTCAATCTCAAGAAGAACCTCCTCATAGCATTTATAAATCGAAATGGTTCGATCCTGCTTCCAACAGGTCAGGATTCTATACAGGTTGGAGATACGGCCATGATAGTCACCACTGAGACAGGATTTACGGATATAAGAGATATACTTGCTTAAGGCAGTTTGATTAGGAGAAGATTATGAATAATTCCATGATAGTATTTATACTTGGCCAGATCATAAGACTTGAGGGTCTGCTCATGATCATTCCATGCCTGACATCTCTCATATATCAGGAACATGAAATATTTGCGTTCCTTATAGTCATAATATCATGTCTTGTGATAGGAACGCTTATGACACTTAGAAAACCGGCAAATCAGACCATATATCTCAAAGAGGGATGTGTAGCCACGGCATTCAGTTGGATACTGCTCAGTATATTTGGCTGCATGCCATTTGTCATTTCAGGGGAGATCCCTTCATTCACAAATGCACTGTTTGAGACCATATCGGGATTCACCACAACGGGAGCCAGCATACTGAGCGATGTGGAGAGTATGTCACATGGCATGATGCTGTGGAGATGCTTTACCCACTGGATAGGCGGTATGGGAGTTCTGGTGTTCCTGCTTGCCATCATTCCGATGAACAGTGCGTCCGGTTCAAATATGAACCTGATGAAGGCGGAGAGCCCGGGGCCATCCGTTGGAAAGCTTGTTCCAAGACTCAAGCACACTGCCAGGATATTGTATGTTATCTACTTCGGAATGACGGTTCTGGAGGTCATTTTCCTTATGTTTGGACATATGTCATTGTTCGATGCTCTGTGTACGGCATTTGGAACAGCCGGAACAGGCGGTTTTGGAATAAAGAACGACAGCTTTGGAAGCTTCTCACCATATATACAGTGGGTTGTAACTGTGTTCATGATATTGTTTGGTGTGAATTTCAACTTTTATTATTTTGTGCTGTTCAGGAACATCCGAAAGGCACTTTCCATGGAGGAGGTCAGGACATATCTGCTGATAATACTCGGTGCAATAACGATAATAACTCTGAGCCTGATGCAGACTATGGCAAATATCGGAGATGCTATAAGACATGCGGCCTTCCAGGTGGCATCGATCATCACCACGACGGGTTATGCATCGGCGGATTTTGACCAGTGGTCACAGACCTGTAAGACGGTGCTGGTCATCCTGATGTTTGTCGGAGCTTGTGCGGGAAGCACCGGTGGCGGTATGAAGGTGTCGAGACTCGTGATAATGTTCAAGACCGTTGTCAAGGAGCTGAGTTCGTATTTCCATCCGAAGAATATCAAGAAGATAAACATGGATGGCAAACCGGTGGAGCACGAGGTAGTCAGGGCGGTAAATGTATACTTCATCACGCTGATGGGAATATTTACCCTGTCTGTATTTCTTGTGTCCCTTGAGGGCAGGGATCTGGTGACCAACTTCACTGCGGTGGCATCGTGTCTCAACAATATAGGACCGGGTCTTTCCGAGGTAGGACCTACCAGAAACTTTGGCGGGCTGACGGGATTTACCAAGTATGTTCTGATGTTTGACATGCTTGCGGGACGACTGGAGCTCTTCCCATTGCTGCTCATATTCAATCCTGGCGTGTACAGGGACATGATCATGGGGGCATGGAGAGGCATAAAGCGAAGAAGACAGGAGAGAAGAGCGAACTGATAAATGTTATCATTACAAATGGCGGGCAGGTTATTGACATATGCTGGCAATTTGGATATACTCAGAAACAGTTAGACACACCTAACTATAGCTCTTCCAATCATTTTATAAAGAAAAGGCGGGGACTTCTCACATAGTGAGGGTTCCCGTTTTTTTATGACTTAAATTTCCTTACAAAGAAGTTTAGAATGGAATAAAGATATGAGTATTTGTTATAATGTACATACATTTGGTGTGGATAAGGAGTAATGCGATATGGAGAACGAAAAAGAATCTGTAAAAGTACTTATAGTGGACGACGAGCAGGACATCAGAACGCTGCTCAATATATATCTCAAGAGACTTGGATACGATGTTGTGGAGGCTGCCGATGGAGTTGAGGCTGTCGAGACCGTGCGTGCGGACAAGGACATCGATCTCATAGTTATGGACATAATGATGCCAAAGCTTTCAGGTACTGAGGCATGCCAGCAGATCAGAGAGTTTTCATCTATCCCAGTCCTCTTCTTGACGGCGAAGACGAAGGAGCCGGATCAGAACGAGGCATACGATGTGGGTGGCGATGATTTCCTGGCAAAGCCATTCACCCAGAGCGAGTTTAACCGCAAGGTGAATGCTCTTATCAGAAGATACAAGGTGTACCGCGGAAAATCAGAGACCGATCCAAAGAATATCTCAGTCGGCAATATAAATATTGACTCATTTAAGAGGATTGTGATCAAGAACGGTGAGGTCATCAAGCTCACCGACAAGGAGTATGCACTTCTGTTCTTCCTGGTGGAGCACAGAGGAAAGCCATGGTCACTCGAGGCACTCTACGAGAATATATGGCAGGAGAAGTATCTTCCTTCATCTTCCAATACGGTCATGGTACACATACTCAGACTCAGACAGAAGATAGAGGACAACTCAGCGCAGCCTGAGATCATTAGGACCATATATGGAAAGGGATATCAGGTAGACTGATATGAAGATGCCATTTAAGCGGACACTCAGGGTAAAGCTGTTTGTGATCATACTGCTTGGGCTAATATTGTCCATATCGGCTTTTTTTGCAGGAACATTTGCACTGAACAGCTACATGAAAAATGTATACATGAGTGACACGAATACACAGAAGAGATCCGCCAGACAGATCCAGAGCTTTGCTTCATATGTGACCAGCCATTCCATAAAGGCTACGGATACGCAGGCACTCAGGGCATGGCAGGAGCAGCACGACAATGTGTACATACTGATTTATAACAACAATGATATAGTATTCGACTCTGACTGGATGATAGAGAAGAAGGGCGCATACAAATATGTCATAACGAATTCGGAGACTGGTGAGATAATCATTCTGTTACAGGACAACTATGGAAATATCAGAAAGATCAAGAGGAAGGCATCCTCGAGCAGCGAATCCCAGAAGAAATCCGATGCGGTGACCGCGGATGAGGGAGCTTACTACGGCAATTCCAGCATGCTGCGAGGAGACCTCAATGAATTTGACTACGATTTCTATCCTGTGCTATTCAAGGATGGAGTGTTTGATGTCTGCATAGTTGACTATTCGGATGATACGATCAAGGATGTCGGAGAGATAGCGATATTTGTCATATGCTGTATCCTGTTCATCGGTGTGATAATAGTCTATTTCGGAAGAGAGATAGGCAGAATGAGACGCCTCACAAATGAGGTCATGGATATCAAGGATGTGGATATCAATGGGCCGATAACAATACACGGTCAGGATGAGATTTGTATGCTGGCGGAGAATGTAGACACCATGAGGCAGACCATTATTGAGCAGCTCAGCAGGGAGCGTGAGGCATGGCAGGCGAACAGTGATCTGGTCACAGCCATGGCCCATGATATAAGAACTCCGCTCACAGTCATGGCGGGATATCTGGAGCTCATGCAGAACAAGGAGTATTCATCCCAGGAGGAGCTTGACGAATACATAAGGATAAGTGCTGAGAAGGCGGAGCAGCTCAGGACGATGTCGGACAAGATGTTCAGATACTTCTATGTATATTCAAAGGGCGGTGAGGATCTCAACATGGAGATGTTCCCGGCGGGGCCGTTCCTTGACCAGATGCTTGGAGAGTATGTTGTGCTCCTGGGCGAGAATGGATATCAGTTCGACATTGATATCTCGGACAAGAAAGCCGAAATTTACGTTGATCTTCAGGGTATGAAGAGGATAACCGACAATGTATTTACCAACATCAGAAAGTATTCGGACAAATCAAAAAGCATAGATATAAGGGTATATATAGATCGGAGAAAGGTAAGAATTTATTTCAGAAATTATATAAATCCGGAAAGCAGCAAGGCTGAGAGCACACATATAGGTACTTTGACATGTCAGAAGATGGCTGAGGAGATGAATGGATCATTTACGACCTGCAGAAAGGGCAAGGTGTATGAGGCGACACTCATACTGCCTAACATGTTGGATAACGATGACTCACATGTTCCGACTCAGGGACTTACAGCTATACTGTCACGCAAATAATAAACGGAGATCCTCTGTACACAGTTCAGAGAATCTCCGTTTTTGTACATAGAAAAAAGCAATGCTACACATTATACCGATAGAGGAAAAAACAGGAGGAACAGATATGAATATATTATTTTATGATACAAAGCGTTATGACATGGAGTCGTTCGATGCGATAAAAGATCAGTACGACAAGCTGACCATAGATTATGTGGACACAGATCTGTCGGTGAAGACCGCAAGACTTGCAAAGGGGTATGACGCCATATGTGCATTTGTCAGCTCGGATGTGAGTGCACCCGTTGTGAATGCGATGAGTGATGCGGGCGTGAAGCTTATACTGATGAGATGCGCGGGCTTCAACAACGTGGATATGGATGCGGCAAAAAAATGCGGTATAACTGTGATGAGGGTTCCGGGCTATTCGCCTGAGGCTGTGGCGGAGCATGCGATGGCACTTGCCATGGCGGTGAACAGGAGACTGCACAAGAGCTATATAAAGGTGAGGGAGAACAACTTCAGTCTGGTCGGACTTACAGGCATGAACTTCTACGGCAAGACAGCCGGTATCGTCGGAACCGGTAAGATCGGGGCTGCCATGGCGAGGATATGTCATGGATTTGGAATGGATGTGATCGCTTACGATATGTATAAGAATCCGGACCTTGATTTTGTCAGATATGTGGAGCTCCCTGAGCTTCTGGCGGGATCTGATCTTATATCGCTTCACTGTCCGCTGACCGACGAGACCTACCATATGATAAATGAAGAGACCATTGGCATGATGAAGGATCACGTGATCCTGGTGAATACCTCCAGAGGTGCACTCATCAAGACCGACGATCTCATAGCTGGGATCAGAAGCAGAAAATTCTTCGGAATCGGGCTGGATGTATACGAGGAGGAGACTCCAAATGTATTTGAGAACAGGGAGGATGACATACTGGAGTCCTCGATCACTGCGAGACTGTTATCATTTCCAAATGTGATAGTGACGTCTCATCAGGGATTCCTTACAGAGGAGGCACTGGAGGCGATAAGCAGGACCACTCTGGACAATGCCATGGATTTCCTTAATGGGTCTGTAAATGAATCGAATATTGTGTTATGATGTGATGACAGGATATTGTGAGAGAAATTGAGGTTGACTATATGAATATAAATGAGGTTTTTAGCGGGCTTGATAAGCTGTTCGCAGAGAACAGACTGCCGGAGGTGGAGAGATACCTTACCCAGGCACTCAGCGATGCTGAATATGAAAAGGATACTGATTCCATGCTTGCGATATACAATGAGCTTATCGGTTTTCACCGCACCACGGGAGAACACGACAAGGCACTGTATTTTTGCAGGCAGGTCATGAGGCTCGCTCATAAGATGGGGATTGAAGATACAGTTCCATATGGAACCGCTCTCATGAATATTGCAAATGAGAACAGGGCTGCAGGTAACCTGTTGGAAGCCCTGTCCTATTGCAGGAAGGTGTATGACATATATTCGGAGCAGCTCGGTCCATATGATATATTGCTGGCGGGTTATTATAACAACGTGGCGCTCATTTATCAGGAGCTTGGCGATTACGACAAGGCTGTTGATGCACTGGAGCACGCGCTCAGCATCATAGAAAGACATGAGAATGCCGGTACGGAGATTGTTGCCACATATGCCAATCTTGGCGAGAGCCTTCTCAGGGCAGGTCGGCTCAAGGAAGCTCAGGACAAGCTGACGGAGGCGGTGCGCAGATATCAGCTCAAGGGTGTCAGAGGATATCACTACAGTGCTGCGCTGTCTGCTGTTGCAGAGGTGTGGTACAGACAGGAGGACTACCAGCAGGCACTCAAATTTTATCAGCTTGCGGCAGAAGAACTCTACAGTGTCTATGGGGACAATGATACATACAGAGTTATAATGAATAATATAGAGACGGTAAAGGCGAAGCTTCAGCAGCAATGATAACAGGGAGGAAGTGGAAGAGCTTCCTCCCTGTTGCGTATGTAGACAGATAATCTGAAGGATGGGAGAACGAGATGAATTATAATGACAAGGTAATGGACGTTATAGATGAGGTGAAGAAGGTCGTCATAGGCAAGGACGTGTGTATTGCCAAGATAATGGCGGCGATAATCGCAGGCGGTAACATTCTCATGGACGATGTACCGGGAGTCGGCAAGACGACGATGGCTCTTGCATTTGCAAATGCAATGGGGCTCCAGAACAAGAGAGTCCAGTTTACACCGGATGTCCTTCCGGGAGATATAACGGGATTTACGATGTACGATAAGGCGACAAATCAGTTTGTGTACAGACCGGGTGCTGTTATGTGCAATCTGTTCCTCGCAGATGAGATAAACAGAACATCTCCAAAGACACAGTCGGCACTTCTCGAGGTTATGGAGGAGGGACATGTGACTGTGGATGGAGTGACATATCAGGTTCCGGATCCATTTATAGTAATTGCCACGGAGAACCCTATCGGCAGTGCCGGAACACAGCTTCTTCCTGATTCCCAGCTCGACAGATTTATGGTGTGCCTTAAGCTGGGATATCCATCCATAGAGAGCGAGCTGGATATAGTTAAGGGAAGAACCTCCGCTGATGGCTTTCAGGATGTACAGCCTGTAATAGGTGCGTCTGAGCTACGGCTTATCAGGGAGGAAGTAAAGCATGTCAAGGTCAGCGATGACGTGTATTCTTATATAGGCCAGCTTGTTGTTGGAACCAGAGAGAATCCAAGCCTTGAGCTAGGAGTGAGTCCAAGAGGAACGATAGCCCTCACCAAGATGGCGAAGAGCTGGGCATATATAAGCGGGAGAGATTTTGTCATACCTGAGGATGTGCAGATGGTGTGGACGGACGTCATAAGACACAGGATAGTCTTAAGTGCCAAGGCAAGGGTGAACCACATAACACAGGAGGCTGTGCTCAAGGACATAATGGAGAGGGTGTACAAACCGTCGGTTAGACGAAGAAGTTCGGCGAAAAAGTAGCATGAGATTTGGAAGCGTGTAGTGGTAGGATGTCGTATGAGACGAGGAATATTGTATATTGTCCTGATAGGGGCATGTGTATATATAGGAATAATCAATAAAGAAAAATCATACTTTTTCGCAGCGGTGATCATGACTGCTGTCATGCTGAGTCTTATAGCCGGGCTGATCGTGCGATACATAAGAACCAGTGTTAAGATGCAGATGAATATACCTGTGGTTGAGAAGAACAGTACATTTTGTCCGGAACTTGCGGTATCTGCCACCGGTGGTCAGGTACCCCATGTGGCAGCGGTGTTCAGTGTTCTTGCTCCGGGTATGAAGAAAAAGAAGAAGAGTACATTTGAACAGATAGATGACAGGTATGGAAAGTGCGTGGGAAAGATGAAGCTGGATGTCAGCGGAAGATACGAGATAAAGGCATCGGGCGTCAGGATATATGATGCTTTCCATATTTTCTCAATCAGGAAAAAGGTTGGTGGAACGGCGTACATTTACGTATTGCCTCAGTGCTATCTCGTTCCGGTGGAGGTCACGAAGAACACAAGAGATTTTGTGACGGACAGTGATGTATATTATTCGGATGTGAGAAGCGATGACTCGACCGAGGTGTATCAGGTGAGAGAGTACAGACCTGGAGACAGGATGACCCGTATCCACTGGAAGTTGTCGGCCAGACAGGATGAGATAATGGTCAGGGATACATCAAAGGCATTGTCGTGTCCGGTCATCATCTGTATGGATCTCGATGGAAGAAACTGCCGTCACTATGGACAGGCAATGTCTGTTGCGCTGGAATCCATGGTATCGGTGAGCTTTTCACTGATAGATGTTAAAGTCCCTCACTTTATAGCGTGGTATGATCCGGAGGAGATGTCCATAACGAGATACCGCATAGTCCGTGAGGAGGATGTGTACGATGCCGCTGCAAGGTTGTCGTATGTGGATGCCAGGACAAATGACAGCTACGATGTGATAGGAATGTACAGAGAGAGATACAGAGGTGAGGATTTCACAAGCTTCATCGACATAGACATGAATGGCAATATAGAGTGTGGAGATGAAAGTTTTCAGGTGGGATTTGAAACCATAAAGGAGGATCTTGCAAAATCCTATATCACGGTGTAGATTCTCCAGGCATCATCATAGAATTACAGAGGTGTGGAATTGAGAGTTGTTTTGGGACTGGCTGTATGGGCGTTGTCGCTTGGTATGACATACCTTGTGGGCGATATCGCATACAGCTCGGATATAAATAAATATATGGACTCCACCAATCTTGTGGGTGCGTATATCATAGGAAGTCTGGTGATAGCACTGGTTTATTCTCTGTGGTACATTTTGAGAAAAGAACAGAGGATACTGGATATTGTGGTTCCGGTTACTGTGTTGCTGGGTTGGGGGCTTGCCAGAAGAAAGCTGCTCTATGCCGGAGGAAAGGGCATGGTATACAGCATAGCATATGATCTGAAAAAGGTTTATGGGATAAAGACAGGACTCATAGATCTTGACTATGTCAGCGTGAGTGCTGTGACGGAATTTGTGCTTTTTATAGTGGCGGTGTCAATGTTCTTTGCCACTTATATGATATACAGGTGTAACAGTCTGATGATAGCTATCGGACTTGCATTTTTGGTTATGCTTGCTGGCGCAACACTCAGTGTACCTGTGAGTGCACCCGGAGTAGTGCTTACTGTATTGTCACTTATCGTGGCTAGATATGTTCTCATGAGAATGGGACAGCCGCTGTCGGTGGTGTGGAACATTGCAGTTCCTGTGACGGTATTTGCCGCGTGCCTTGTTGTCACCCTTCTTGTATATGACAGCGTATACGACAGAGGTGTGAAGGAACAAGGGAAACTGCTCGACATGGTGGACAATATGGAATATTTTCTGTCGGGGGAAAGTAACAAAGGATATTCAGGTTACTATAAGGTGGATGATTCTGAGGTCAATCCCGGTGATGAAGTTGTGGATGAGATAATCAGGGAGGATAAGCCTCAGGGAAATCTCTACGTCAAGTCGAGAAGCTATGTTACATATGAGAATGGGTCGTGGCACGGAAGGGCGGATGGACACAGCCCTGATGATGAGGTCATGGTGTATTATGATAAGGATACATTTGCAAGATACGAATCAGAGATACAGGGATATGCGCCAGATAAGAAGTTTTCCAATGAGGTCATGGACAAATTGGTGACATATATAAGACAGCATATGTCATATACCACAGCACCAAAGAAATTTACCGAGGGTGAGGATCCGGTCAACAGTGCGATGTATGACGTTCATGAGGGATATTGTGTTCACTTTGCTTCTGCGGCGGCGGTGGGCTTCAGGATACTGGGAATCTCCACCGTGTATAATACAGGTTATGTGGTGCCGTCGTCTGCGTGGATAAAGCAGTCGGATGGAACATACCGTGCGGTGGTTCTGGATAAATACAGTCATGCGTGGATTGAAGCGTACAGTGAGGATGCCGGTGACTGGGTGATCGTGGATGCCACACCGCTTGGAGACAGGGCGGATACTTTGGGGATACCGAAGGAACCGGATTACAGCGGTGATAATACTGCGGACAATTCATCGGATGATACAGAGGAGCCGGAGACTTCTGAGGAGACTTCAAGTCCGGATGTAACAACGGAGGCGACAACTGATTCGACAACCCAGATGTCAGAGAATACAGAAGTCACTACGGAGACGGATGGTGATTCTTCAAATGGCACAGGAGAAAATGGTAATCAGGTCGATGTCCCGAATGATGGCAGTGGAGATGCGCAGTCGGGATCACCAGGGGATGCCGGGGATGGTCTGTCGGAGCTTGTACAGAACAGAGTGTTCAGAACAGTCGTTGTTGTGCTTGCCGTGATACTGATATTGTGGGGCGCAGTCATCTTCAGAAGAAGGACGATAGTTGCGCGCAGGAGACGCAGGCTTGTGGGAAGAAACAGGATATCAGCTATATACGAGATGTCCACGGCGATGTATGATATGATGGTGTTTTCTGGTGCCATAGAGAACGTCAGTGAGAACGACACGGAGTATGCCGACACTGTCACGGAGTCGTGCAGCTTTATAAAGGGCGATGAGTTCACAGAGTTTATAAAATGGGTTCAGGCTGCTGTATACGGACGCGTTGAGCCGGATGACAGGCAGATCGCGGCTGCCAGAAAGCTGTATACAAAGGTAAGGGCATACACATATCTTGGCCTTGGGTTCAAGGACAGATTTGTGTGGAAGTATGTAAAGTGTTACGACTGCGGAGGACGCAGAAGGAAGAGATAACATAATTTGTCACGAAAGAAGTAGTATTTAAGATGGAATTTAGAAAAGGGTTAAAGGATGGAATACCGATAGCACTGGGGTATTTCGCAGTAAGTTTTAGTTTTGGTCTGCTGGCGGTAAAGGGCGGACTCACAAGTTTTCAGGCGGTCATCATAAGCCTGACAAATGTAACCAGTGCGGGACAGTTTGCAGGACTCAAGATTATCCTTGCAGGGGGAACGCTGGTTGAGATGATACTCACCCAGTTCATAATCAATCTGAGATATTCTCTCATGAGCCTGTCACTTTCACAGAAGCTTGGGGAGGCAGTTGGAATCAAGGAGAGACTCGTAATAGCATTTGCAAATACTGACGAGATATTTGCGGTGGCGATGGGCCATGTGAAGAAATTGACATTTGGGTATATGATAGGACTTCAGCTCCTTCCGATAGTCGGCTGGACGGGCGGAACGCTGTTCGGTGCGGTGGCATCCGGGATCCTTCCGAAGTCCATCAGCAGCGCATTAAGCTTGGCACTCTACGGAATGTTCGTTGCCATAGTCATGCCGGTCGCTAAGAAATCGAGACCGGTTGCCATAGTTGCGCTTGTGGCGGCAGTCATATCATGCGTGCTGTATTACGTTCCGATATTCAAATTCATATCGACGGGAATCGCCATAATCATAAGCACTGTGGCAGCGTCTGTGATCGGAGCTATATTCTTCCCTGTGGGAGCTGAGAAAGAGGAGGTGCAGTGATGAATATATACATATATATAATAACCATGGCGGTCGTCACCTACCTCATAAGAATGGTGCCGCTGGTGGCGTTCCGCAAGAAGATAGAGAACAGATTCGTCAATTCATTCCTCTATTATGTACCGTATTCATGTCTCACGGCGCTGACACTTCCGTCTATACTATACAGTACGGAGAGTGTCATAAGCGCTGTGTGTGGATTTGCGGTTGCACTCATACTTGGAATAAAGCAGAAGGGACTTATAGTTGTGGCTGCTGCGGCGTGTGTGACGGTGTTCGTGGTTGAGTGGATATTAAAACTGATGTAGAAATTTATGATGTCTGGAGATTTGGACCGGATGGCTGAATATGATAAAACGATAAGAAGGAGGTAAGCAGGAAATACCTGTGTATGATATATGAGATTTCCGAAATTTATAAAAAAGGGCGATGCTATAGGTTTCGTTGCGCCATCATTTGGCTGTGATACAGAGCCGTATAAGACTGCATTTGGCAGAGCGCAGGAGAACTTCAGGAATATGGGTTTTGGTATACAGATCGGGCCCAACTGTTATATTGGTGATGGCATAGGAATCAGCAACAAGCCGGAGCTGTGCGGTCAGGAGATAAATGACTATTACACATCGGAGAAGAACGATGCACTCATATCCTGCGGCGGCGGAGAGCTCATGTGCGAGATACTTAACTATGTTGATTTTGACAGACTGAGGGCAGCAGATCCGAAGTGGTTTATGGGATATTCGGACAACACAAATCTCACATTCCTGCTCACGACATTGTGCGATACGGCGTCCATATATGGTCCGTGTGCGGCGGCATTTGGACAAGAGCCGTGGCACCGATCAGTTGCGGATGCTATGGCGGTCCTTCAGGGACAGAAACTGTCATTTGCCGGATATGACGGATGGGAGAAGGAATCCCTCAGGGATGAGGAACATCCATTCTTGCCATACAACATCACAGAGCCAAGAGTGATAAAGGGCTATCCTGAGAAGTTCCAGGTGAGCGGGCGAATGATAGGCGGCTGCATGGACTGTCTGGTGAACCTTATAGGAACAAAGTTTGACCATGTTGGCGAATTCCTTGAGAGATATAAGGATGATGGATTTATCTGGTTCCTCGAGTCCTGTGATCTGAACGTCATGTCCATAAGACGAGCCATGTGGCAGATGGACAACGGCGGATGGTTCAGATACTGTAAGGGCTTTATGATCGGCAGACCGCTGCAGTTTGGACAGGAGATGATGGGCCTTGACCAGTATCAGGCTGTGCTGGGGATCATAGGAAAATACAATGTGCCTGTCGTGATGGATGTGGATCTCGGACATCTGTCACCGATGATGCCTGTGGTATGCGGCAGCATGGGAACTCTTATGGTGGACGGCCAGGATATGAGTCTTTCCATGGAAATGAGGTAGAGAGAAGTCTGTTGGCTGTTTGATTGGCTGAAAAAGGCTGAAAAAGGCTGAAAATGGTTGAAAAAATAAAGGCAAAAAAATAAAAAATACTATTGTGAAAAAAAATATATCGTGCTACACTAGGTGGCAGATAAGACAAAGGCATAGACGGAAAGAGTAGTGTGGTGGATGCATCCAGAGAGAGCTGCATATGTGAATCGGACTCAGATATGAATCAGACGTGAGCCAGAACATATGGTGGGAGCAGCTTATGATATATCACATGAAGACCACTCCCGAGCCGTGCGCGATATAAGCGTCACCGCGTAGCTGCGTTAAAGGCATAATTGAGTTAAAAGTTAAGGTGGAAACGTGCATACGCACCCTTAGATAGATTATATCTAAGGGTGCTTTTTTAGTTGTTACATGCAATTTATTTTCACTTTATAAGAAGTAAGAAGGAGAACTGACATGGTTAATTTCAAAGAAGACGAACAGCTTAAGACACTGAATCATTCCTGTGCACATCTTATGGCACAGGCTATCAAGCATCTGTACCCACAGGCAAAGTTCTGGGTAGGACCGGTAGTTGCAGAAGGATTCTACTACGATGTAGATCTCGGCGATGACGTTATCAGAGGCGAGGAAGATCTCGCAGCCATCGAGAAAGAGATGAAGAAGGTTGCCAAGAGCGGCAAGAAGATCATCCGCAAGGAGATATCCAAGGAAGAAGCTCTTGAGATGTTCAAGGATGACGAGTACAAGCTCGATCTTATAAATGGACTTGAGGATGGAACAATCACATGCTATGAGCAGGGTGATTTCACAGACCTCTGCCGTGGACCTCACGTAGACAATGTAAAGCTTTGCCGTAACTTTAAGCTCATCAGACATTCAGGAGCTTACTGGAAGGGCGACAGCAAGAACAAGGTTCTTCAGAGAATATATGGTGTGTGCTTCCCTACAAAGGAGGAGCTTGAGGAGCATCTTCAGTTACTTGAGGAGGCAAAGGAGAGAGACCACAGAAAGATCGGCAAGGACATGCAGCTCTTCATGGTCGATGACCTTGTAGGACGTGGACTTCCAATGTTCCTTCCAAAGGGATATACAGTATGGCAGGAGCTTGAGAACTACATCAAGCGCAAGGAGAGAAAGCTTGGCTACCTCCACGTTATGACACCTTGTGTAGGTACAGTAAACCTCTACAAGACATCAGGTCACTGGGATCACTACAAGGACAACATGTTCCCGGCAATGGAGATGGAGGGAGAGTCATTTGTACTTCGTCCAATGAACTGCCCGCACCACATGATGATATATGCAAACAAGATGCACTCATATAAGGATCTTCCTATCAGGATCGCTGAGATCGCACACGACTTCAGATTTGAGGCAAGTGGTACACTCAAGGGTATTGAGAGAGGAAGACACTTCTGTCAGAACGATTCACATATATTTGTGACACCAGACCAGATCGAGGAAGAGTTTGCAGGAGTTGTTAAGCTCATATTTGACACATACAAGGATTTCGGAATCACAGATTACAGATGCGTACTGTCACTCCGTGACCCAGAGGACAAGGTAAAGTATCACGATGACGATGAGATGTGGAACAAAGCAGAGAATGCACTTAGAAAAGTTCTTGATGATATAGGAATCGATTACACAGAGGAGATCGGTGAGGCTGCATTCTACGGACCAAAGCTTGATGTAAATGTTAAGCCGGCCGTAGGAAATGAGTATACACTCTCGACATGTCAGCTCGACTTCTGTCTGCCAGCTAAGTTCGATCTGAAGTATATCGACAAGGACGGCGAGAAGAAGACACCTGTAGTTCTCCACAGAGCTATCCTTGGATCTCTCGACAGATTCATGGCTTACATCCTTGAGGAGACAAAGGGCAATCTTCCAACATGGCTTGCACCTGTACAGGTAAGAGTTATGCCTGTAAAGACAGACAACGAGGATCTTATGGCTTATGCTCACAAGGTTGTTGATGCCCTTGATGCCATCGACGTTCGTGTAGAGCTTGATGACAGAGCAGAGAAGCTTGGTTATCGTATGCGTGAGGGTCAGGTTCAGAAGGTTCCATACCTTCTCGTAATCGGATTCAACGAGGCTGAGAACGGAACAGTATCATACAGACTCCACGGTGAGGCTGACACAACAGTTCTTCCACTTGACGAGTTCGTACAGAAGATCGACACAGAGATCAAGACAATGGCTCACAAGTAAGAGCGAAAATTTTACACCACAGGTTCACTTACCCTGTCCGCAAGGACAGGGTATTATTTTGTAAATAAATGCATAATTTGAGGGAGGTATATGATCTCTGTGAAAAATATGGTGAATAAATAGATAACAGGTATTATATGTACCGTGAGGAACACGGATTTGAGATGCCGGAAGATGTGTTCCCTGGGAATGGTGTAAAGCTGTATGTTGAGAAAGTTGTACGGATTTTGAAGTCAAAAATATAAAAATATAACAAAAGCATGTATATATGAATCCCAGCTGCCCTGCTGGAAATCATATATACATGCTTTTATGCTTTGATAGGGCAAATATGATTTAAATGCAATAGTTATCTGCCGCCTCAGGTCTTTCTGCCACAAGGTCAGCGATGGTGGTGGTGTCTACCACGTCCCGGATCGCTTTGTCCAGTCTGCGCCAAAGACCTATGGTGGAGCATCTTGCCTCGCGTTCGCACTGGAATTCATCTGCATCAAGGCACGCAACAGGAGATATGCCGCCCTCAGTGAGCCTTAAAACCATTCCAACTGTTATGTCTTCAGGGGCTTTTCGGAGAAGATAACCTCCCTGTGGACCTCTGGTGCTCTTCACCAGCCCGCCGGAGTTCAGCACAGAAGTGATCTGTTCAAGGTATTTCTCGGATATTTCCTCCTGTGCGGCAACATCCTTGATGCTCACTGGCTTGCCGTCTGTCCTCGATGCTATATTTATAAGAAAACGCAGAGCGTAACGCCCTTTTGTGGATACTTTCATAATATAAACCTCCCAAATGCCTGTATTTACTGATGATTTCACATCATTTACACGTCTATTATAACATCTGAAAAAAAACAATCAAGATAATTCATAAAAAACCTATTGACAAAGTGGGAATTAGGCTGTAATATACAGCTATGCTTAATTCATAGTTTCCGAGTAGGAATTATGTGAAAAGTAAAAATAATCACAGAAATGATACGATCAAGTCAAATTTCAAAGACGAAAATTGAGAAAGAGGTGTTGATATGCTGGGAAGTACATTTAAACCACAGTACCTTAACGAAGACAGACGAATGTGTTTCATAGAAGTCATGTGTTGCTGCTGTTAAAGCGAACACAGAACAAATAATCATGACACAGATATAAATAACAGATCATACATAATAGACAGAGAATAATAAAGAAGAGTATAATGCCACATGAGCTCATATACATGACAAGATGAATGGGCAGGTGCGCATGACAGATAAAATATTTGAATTTAAGGAGAATAAGATCATGGCAAAGAAGACAAGAGCAGAGAGAAATTTAAAGTTTGAGACATTACAGTTACACGTAGGACAGGAGACAGCAGACCCGGTTACAGATGCAAGAGCGGTACCAATCTACCAGACATCATCATTCGTATTCCACAACTCACAGCATGCAGCTGACAGATTTGCACTCAAGGATGCCGGCAACATCTACGGAAGACTTACAAATCCAACAGAGGATGTATTTGAGAGAAGAATCGCAGCCCTCGAGGGTGGCGTTGCAGCATTGGCAGTTGGCTCAGGTGCAGCGGCAGTTACATATACAATTCAGAACCTTGCACTTGCAGGAGACCACATCGTAGCAGCAAAGAATATCTACGGCGGAACATATAATCTCCTTGCACATACACTCAAGGATTACAATGTAGATACAACATTCGTTGATCCACTTGATCCACAGGCATTTGAGGATGCTATTCAGGAGAACACAAAGGCCCTCTACATCGAGGTTCTTGGAAATCCTAACTCAGAGGTTTCAGATATCGAGACAATTGCAAATATCGCTCACGCACACAAGATTCCACTTGTGATCGACAGCACATTTGCAACACCATATCTCGTAAGACCTATCGAGTACGGCGCTGACATCGTAGTTCACTCAGCAACAAAGTTTATCGGTGGACACGGAACAACTATCGGTGGCGTCATCATCGACAGCGGTAACTTCGACTGGAAGGCATCAGGCAAGTTCCCACAGCTCACTGAGCCAAATGAGAGCTACCACGGTGTAAGCTTTGTAGACGCAGCAGGTCCTGCAGCATTTGTCACAAGGATCAGAGCTATCCTCCTCCGTGACACAGGTGCTACGATCTCACCAATACACTCATGGATATTCCTTCAGGGACTTGAGACACTGTCACTCCGTGTTGAGAGACATGTATCAAATGCACTCAAGGTAGTTGAGTACCTGAACAACCATCCGCTTGTTGAGAAGGTAAATCACCCTTCAGTATCCACAGATCCTGAGCAGCAGAGACTGTACAAGAAGTACTTCCCTAACGGCGGTGGTTCGATATTCACATTTGAGATCAAGGGTGACGCAGAGACAGCCAAGAAGTTCATCGACAACCTGGAGATATTCTCACTTCTTGCAAATGTCGCTGATGTTAAGTCGCTGGCTATCCACCCGGCATCAACAACTCACTCAGAGCTGAACGAGGCTGAGCTTATCGATCAGGGAATCAAGCAGAACACGATCAGACTTTCAATAGGTACTGAGAACATAGACGATATCATCGAGGATCTTGACGAGGCATTCAAGGCAATTCAGGAGTAATATATTTGCGGTGCGGCTTGCGACAGATATACTTGGTTTTCGCACCGCAAATCATATATTAAAATTTTGCAGTTAGAAAGAGAGGTTTTATACAATGAGCAATATTTATAAGAGCGCAGCAGAGCTTATAGGTAAGACTCCACTTCTGGAGCTTTCAAACATAGAGAAGAAGGATAATCTCAAGGCAAATATCCTTGCAAAGCTTGAGTATTTCAACCCAGCAGGAAGTGTAAAGGACAGGATCGCATTCCAGATGATCGAGGATGCGGAGAAGGATGGCACACTTAAGCCGGGCGCAACCATCATCGAACCTACATCAGGCAACACAGGTATCGGTCTTGCATCCATAGCAACAGCCAAGGGTTACAAGGCGATCATCGTTATGCCTGAGACCATGAGCGTTGAGAGACGTAACATCATCAAGGCATATGGTGCTGAGATAGTTCTCACAGATGGAACAAAGGGAATGAAGGGAGCCATCGCAAAGGCTGATGAGCTTTCAAAGGAGATCCCTGGCAGCTTTGTAGCTGGACAGTTCGTAAATCCATCCAATCCAAAGGCACACAGACTTACAACTGGTCCTGAGATCTGGGAGGACACAGACGGCAAGGTAGATGTATTTGTAGCCGGTATCGGAACAGGTGGAACTATCACAGGCGTTGGCGAGTATCTGAAGGAGAAGAATCCAGATGTAAAGGTCATCGCTGTTGAGCCTGCCACATCACCAGTCCTCTCAAAGGGCGTTTCAGGAGCACACAAGATACAGGGAATCGGTGCAGGATTTGTTCCTGACACTCTGAATACAAAGGTATATGACGAGATCATCGCCGTTGAGAATGATGACGCATTTGCAGCAGCAAAGGAGATCGCATCAGCAGAGGGAATCCTCGTAGGAATCTCATCAGGTGCAGCTTACTTTGCAGCAAAGCAGATCGCAGAGCGCCCTGAGTATGCAGGCAAGAACATCGTAGTTCTTCTTCCAGACAGTGGAGACAGATATTACTCAACTCCGTTATTCGGCTAAATGGATAGATAGTAATTGCTGTGATATAGAATTTATATGAAAAAGCCACCACATCGTGTTTTGATGTGATGGCTTTTTTTGAAAGTACCCTTAATTAGCTGCATAAATAGTATACAATTGGATAACCTTAAAACTGATAGAACTTTGAGGGGAAATGCCCTTAATCGGGTTGACTTTCCCTTAAAATGTGCTAATATTTAAGGGAAAAGGAGTAAATTAAGGGAATGAGAACTTTTAATTACAGTAAAATAAAAGAAGAAAAATGGGATTCTGAAGTGCTTGGACTCATAGCTGCAATATATAGATATGCAGGTAAACAGGAACTGTATTTAAGACAGCGTCCAGATGAACTGGATAAGCTTGTGGAGATAGCAAAGATCCAGAGCACGGAGGCGTCCAATGCTATAGAGGGTATAGTCACAACAAATACAAGAATAAAGCAGTTGGTTGAGGAGAAGACCACACCGAAGAACAGAGCCGAGGAAGAGATAGCAGGTTACAGGGATGTGCTGGGGGTTATACATGAAAGCTTTGATGCAATACCTATAACTCAGAATTATATACTTCAGCTGCATAAGATGTTGTACAGTCATATGAATAACCCATTTGCAGGAAGAACAAAGACGGTGCAGAATTATATCAGCGCAACTTATCCTGATGGGCAAACGGAAGTCCTGTTCACGCCGATGGCTCCATTTGAGACACCGGAAGCGCTGGACAGGATATGTGGGGAATACAACAGGGTGATCGGTAATTTCGAGGTGGAGCCGCTGATCGTCATTCCTGTTTTCATACATGATTTTCTGTGCATACACCCGTTTAATGATGGCAATGGCAGAATGAGCAGACTGCTCACAACGCTTCTGCTATATAGAAGTGGATTCTATGTTGGAAAGTATATTTCTCTTGAGGCAAAGATAGCGGGGAATAAGGAGTTATATTATAAGTCGCTTGGGAAAGCCCAGGCAGGCTGGCACGGGGGCACAGAGGACGTGATCCCGTTTATAAAATATCTCCTTGGGACAATACTGGCTGCTTATAAGGATTTTGAGGAGCGCTTTGAAATCGTAGAGGAAAAGTTGCCGGCGATTGAGATGGTGCGAAAAGCAATACTGCTGAAAATAGGAAAGTTTACAAAGCAGGATATAATGGAACTTTGTCCGTCTCTCAGCATCAGTTCGGTAGAGGGAGCACTCAGAAAACTCGTAAAAGAGGGCGATATAGGCAGAGGCGGTACAGGCAAGTCTACCTATTATGTCAGAATGAAATAACAAATGCTTGTTTTTTTCACTTTAGCTTGTTAATCTATTGTACGAAACATGAGATCAGCCGCTAATTGCCGGTGCATTTGAGATGGTGGGCAGATTGGGATAAGACTGATCTGAATGAATTGATATTAGGGGAAAAGGGATATAAGACTATGAAAAAACTATCAGATAGACAGAAAACACTTATAAAATGGTTGTGTGTGCTGGTGCTGGTCGGACTTATCATATATGTGTTCCGTGACATGGCAGGCCCTATAATGTCGCAGCTTGTAAAGACAAGTCCTGTGGTCGTGGCAGCTATTCTCGGAGCGACGCTTTTATACGGAGTGATAGAGAGCTGCATAACGTTTATCCTCATGCGACAGGTGGAGAACAATATGACATTTTTCGATGCAAATATTATGACGTATTTTGTGTCATTTTACAGGGTGTCAACGCTTGGGAGCGGTACCATAGTGGCATCCACATTGTTCATGAAACACTGCAGAATACAGCCGTCGAAAGCTCTTGGTCTGTACTCTATTGATTATGCGATACACAAGATGACCATATGTGTTATGGCGGTGGCATTGTTTCTTGCGAACAGAGAATATATGCTTGGAGTATTTGGCAAATACAGTTCATATGTTGTCCTCGGCGTTATAGCGACCATACTCATAACGATGGCGATAGTGCTCTTTGCGTGCTGGCCGCCGTTTCACAGATTCCTCAGATGGCTTCTTGAAAAAGCTGATGCTTTGTTTAAAGGACGATTTGCAAAGCAGATTGACAGTTTAAGTGGGCAGACAGCTATGATGGAGGATGCCACCAGGGTTGTACTTAAGAAACCGTGGCTTATAGTGGTAGTCATGCTGCTTGATATATGCAAGTTCGCGTGCTGGTTTGCCATACCTTATATAGTGTGTCACAACTTGTGTGATATGAATATTGTCACGTCAATAGGTATAACAGCCATGAGTGTCATGCTGGCGGCAGTCATTCCTATGCCGGGAGGAATCGGATCAAGTGAGCTTGTTATGACAGCAATCTATTCGGGACTTGTTGGTTCTGCTGCAGCCGGAGCCATGGCACTTCTCTATAGATTTGCCACATTCATGTTCCCTTTTATCATAGGTGCATTTACAGCCATATTCTTCAAGAGGTTCAAGAGATATAAGGCGGCGCAGAATGAAAAACAGGGAATCTAGTATGGCGATAGTATGGCGGATACAGACTCATAGCTGAACCGTTAAATGAGTTTATAAAGAACCGATATATATCAATGGTCAGCAAGATGCGTGGCAGGTGATATATATCGGCTGGTGAAGGGAAAAAGATACATATGAAGAACATAGTCGCGGGCATACTGGCCCACGTTGATTCGGGTAAGACCACCCTGTCGGAGGCGATGCTCTATCAGGCAGGACAGATAAGAAAGCTTGGGCGGGTGGATCATCAGGATACATATCTAGATATGGACAGTCAGGAAAAGGACAGGGGGATCACGATATTTTCCAAGCAGGCGGAGCTTGCATATGCTGATATGCATATAGCACTGCTTGACACTCCAGGACATGTGGATTTCGGAACGGAGATGGAAAGGACTCTTCAGGTCCTCGATTATGCAGTTCTGGTCATCAATGGCATGGACGGAGTGCAGAGCCACACGGAGACGCTGTGGAAACTGCTTGAGAGATATGAGATTCCTGTATTTATATTTGTAAATAAGATGGACATGACGGGGTATGACAGGGAGTATCTCATGGACAATATCAGACACAGACTGAGTGATGGCTGTGTCGATTTTTTATGTGAAGATTCAGGAGAGCAGATCGCCATGTGCGATGAGGCCATGCTTGAACATTTCCTTGAGACTGGGGCAAATGATGAACAGGACGTGGTAAATGCCATTGCGGGCAGAAAGCTGTTCCCATGTTACTTTGGCTCTGCACTCAAGAATGAGGGCGTGTCAGAGCTTCTTGACGGCATGAACAGATATGTAGTGGAACCTGTGCGCGGGGAAGAATTTGGCGCCAGAGTGTTCAAGATAGGACGTGACGATAAGGGCGAGAGACTTACCTACATGAAGGTCACTGGAGGAGTGTTGAAGCTCAAGGATGTGCTGACGCTCAGAAACAGTCAGGGGGAGGATAGCCATGAGAAGGTCAACCAGATAAGGGTATACTCCGGTGCAAAGTATGACATGGTGGATCATGTCACTGCGGGCTGTGTATGTGCTGTTCCGGGACTGGTGAATACCTACGGCAGACAGGGAATCGGTGCCTGCCCGGATGGAGAGCTTCCAAGTCTGGAGCCGGTTCTCAGCTATAATGTCATGTACCCGACTGATGTGGATGCGGTCACGATGGTGTCAAAGCTCAGACTGCTTGAGGAAGAGGATCCCCAGCTCCAGGTGCAGTGGAATGAGACCGCAGGAGAGATATACATCAAGGTCATGGGGCAGGTACAGCTTGAGGTAGTGGCTCAGATGGTAAGAGACAGGTTTGGAATTGCCATCACATACGGACAGGGCAGGATATCATACAAGGAGACGATCGCGGCTCCAGTCATGGGTGTAGGACATTTTGAACCGCTCAGGCACTACGCAGAGGTACATTTGTTGCTTGAACCTATGGAGAATGGAAGTGGAATGTGCTTTGACAGCATTTGCAGCGAGGATGTACTGGATAAGAACTGGCAGAGACTGATACTCACCCATCTTCAGGAGCGTGAGTTCAGGGGAGTGCTTACGGGATCCCCGATCACGGATATGAAGATAAGCATCACTGCGGGGCGCGCACATCAGAAGCACACTGAGGGTGGAGATTTCAGACAGGCGACATACAGGGCGGTGAGACAGGGCCTTATGATGGCGGAAAGTGTCTTGCTGGAACCTGTGTATGCATTTAAAATAGAGGTACCACAGGAGTATGCCGGAAGGGTTCTTGCAGACATAGTGAAGATGAGCGGAACTATGGATGGTCAGGAGATATCCGGTGAGACGACAGTCATCACGGGACATGCCCCGGTATATACCATGAGAGAGTATTACAGTGAACTCACAGCATTTTCCAGAGGTACAGGCAGGCTTCAGGTGGATATAGACGGCTATCAGCCGTGCCACAACACCGAAGAGGTTCTGGCTGAGAGACATTATGATCCTGAGCTTGACAGGTTTAATCCATCATCATCGGTATTCTGCGCTCACGGTGCAGGTTATCTGGTTGACTGGTACGATGTGTATGAGAACATGCATGTGAAGGAGGATCCGGGATTTGAGATCTCAGGTCAGCTGGGGTATACAGAGGATGGTGATGTTACGGATATTCCTGTGAACAGGCCGGGAAAGAGCGTGTCGGATATGTCTATCACGGACGAGGAACTCAGCGAGATATTTGCAAGGACATTTGGCGGAGATTACAAGGATAAGGATGTGGCACTGAACGGAAGATTCAGGAGAACTACATCTGAATATAAGGTAAATGGAACTTCCGGCAGAGGAAGTGATGGCACAGCCGGAAACGGTATGTCTGCTGGTGCCGCAGGGACCTCGGTCCAGTCTGAATATCGAGGCGGTGCACGGTACAATAGAAGTCAGTCGAGAGACAGGCAGCCCGGAAATGGACCGTTTGTGGGCAGCAGACCCGCTGATAGAGGTATAGCCACGCCTGGAGCATTCAAGCGCAGAAAGAGTGGCGAGGACTATGTCATAGTGGATGGCTACAACGTCATATTTGCGTGGGATACACTTCGGGAACTGTCGGAGCACAACATAGACTCCGCCAGAGGTAAGCTCATGGACATACTGTCAAACTATCAGGGATATATGAACTGTAAGTTAATAGTGGTATTTGACGGCTACAAGGTGAAGGACAACAAGGGCGAGAGATTCCCTTATGATGATATAGAGGTGGTGTACACCAAGGAGGGTGAGACCGCGGATGCGCATATAGAAAAGCTCACACATGAGCTTGCGAGAAAGCACAAGGTCACTGTGGTCACATCGGACGGACTGGAGCAGATAGTCACCATGGGACAGGGCGCGATCCGCATGTCCTCACGGGACTTCAAGGCAGAGGTTGAGAGGGTGAACGAACATTTGAGAGAGAACTATCTGAAAAACGATTGAGAAAATTTGATCAAAACAATTAAGCTGAACTATTTGATTCTGGCTTATTTGATAGATACTTAAAAGAAAGAAGGAAAAAAGGTTTGTCAGGGCAAAAATGCCCGACGAACCATACATAATTACGGAGAACAGCGAGGCTTAACAGTGTATATAAACCAAGCTGATGGGTATGCCTTCGCAGGGGCATTTGAGCCCGCCGGTCCTTAGATGGTGCGCTAAGCAGCATCTTAGTACCGCTGCAGGGCGAAACGAGCGGGAGCGTCCCCTGAGAAGGCATACCCATCAGTTTGGTTGCAAAACACTAGAACCGAGCGTCCGTGTTAATAGGAGGGCAATTTGGCAGATTATATAATGGCGCTGGATCAGGGAACGACCAGCTCAAGGGCGATAATATTTGATAAGGAAGGCAGGATATGCTCAGTGAAACAGAAGGAGTTCACCCAGCATTTCCCGAATAACGGCTGGGTGGAGCATGACCCAATGGAGATATGGGCAACCCAGATGTCGGTGATGATGGAGGCGAGGGAGACCATGGGAATCCGCACCGAGGACATAGCCGCCATAGGAATCACCAACCAGAGAGAGACAACCATAGTGTGGGATCGAAAGACCGGCAATCCGGTGTATCATGCCATAGTGTGGCAGTGCAGGAGAACTGCGGACAGGATAGAGCAGCTTAAGGCTGAAGGATATGACAAGGTGATAAGAGAGAAAACGGGACTGATAGTAGATCCGTATTTCTCTGCAACGAAGATAGAGTGGATACTTGACAATGTGCCGGGAGCCAGGGAACGCGCAGAGGCAGGGGAGCTGATGTTCGGAACTGTTGACACATGGCTTATATACAAGCTCACAGGCGGAAGAGTCCATGCAACGGACTACACAAACGCATCGCGTACCATGCTATTCAACATTCATACACTGGAGTGGGACAGGGAATTGCTTGCAAAGTTCAACATACCGGAGAGCATGCTTCCGGCAGTGAGAAATTCCAGTGAGATATACGGATACACGGACAGAGAGATATTTGGCGGTGAGGTGCCTATAGCGGGAGTTGCCGGAGATCAGCAGGCCGCGCTGTTCGGACAGTGCTGCTTTGAGGCCGGTGATGTGAAGAACACCTACGGAACAGGTTGTTTCCTCCTCATGAATACGGGGGATAAGGCAGTTGACTCGCAGCAGGGACTTCTCACCACCATAGCCATAGGACTTGACGGAAAAGTCAGCTATGCGCTTGAGGGAAGTGTGTTTGTGGCTGGAGCAGCCATCAAGTGGCTCAGGGATGAGATGAAGCTCATAGACAGTGCGGCGGATACTGAGCGCATTGCTCTGTCGGTGCCGGACAGTAATGGTGTATATGTGGTACCTGCGTTTACTGGCCTTGGCGCTCCTTACTGGGATGCGTACGCCAGAGGGGCAGTGTTCGGCCTCACAAGGGGAACAAATAAGGCGCACTTTGTCAGGGCGACAGTTGAATCACTGGCATATGAGACATCGGATGTTCTTGCGGCTATGGAGATGGATGCAGGACTTTCAATCACAAGCCTTCGAGTGGACGGTGGTGCAAGTGCCAACAACTTCCTGATGCAGTTCCAGGCAGATATAGAGAATGCCGAGATAGTGCGGCCTGTGATCACGGAGACAACAGCTCTGGGAGCTGCATATCTGGCTGGACTTGCGGTTGGCTACTATGACAGTCTGGATGAGATCAAGGGCTACTGGAAGGCCGACAGAAGATTTAAGCCGGGGATAACTGAGGATAAGAGGGAGAAGCTCCTTGCAGGCTGGAAGGATGCTGTGGAGAGAACGAGAGTGACAAGGTGAATATAAAAATATATATAGAAAGAAAAAAACAATGGGTAATGAGAAAAGTAGGAGGGACTTATGTATTTAGTATTTGATGTAGGGGCAACATTTATAAAGTATGCGTTAATGGACGATGAGGGCAATATATCGGGAAAGGGTAAGACTCCAACCGACAGATATGCCGAGGCTGGAACTCCGGCATTTGTGGCGCAGATCAAGAAGGTGTATGACGAGAAGGTACTGGACTGTGACATAACAGGAATTGCCATGGGGCTTCCTGGACAGATAGATGTCGAGCGCGGCATAGTGTACGGCGGTGGCGGGATCAAGTATCTTGATGGTGCACATCTTGGTGATCTCATATCAGAGGCATGCGGCGGTGTGTCTGTAGCCCTTGAGAACGATGGCAAATGTGCGGCCCTCGCAGAGTTGTGGCTGGGCAATGCCAGCACGGCTACAAATGCAGCAGTCGTTGTCGTGGGTACAGGAATCGGCGGTGGAATAATCATTGACAGAAAGATCCACAGAGGCAAGAGACTTCTGGCAGGTGAATTGTCATATGCCCTCATGAACATGACAAGGGAAGAAGCTGATAATGTCAGATGCTGTGAAGAGCTGACTGTTGAGGAGACATTTGAATATAACCCGTTCATGGTAACCTCAACATGTACTGCAAGTTCCATTACATACAAGGCATCCAAGATCATGCATATGAAGCCTGAGGAGGTGACCGGTGAGATGGTATATCAGTGGATAGATGAGGGCAATCAGGAGATCGTAGATATGGTTGAGGATTCATACTTCTCCATAGCAAAGCTCTGCTGTAACCTGTACATGACGATAGATCCGGATGTCATACTTATTGGAGGCGGAATGAGTGCCAACCCGAACTTTGTTCCGGGGGTTAAGAAGTATGTGGACAAGATAAGAAAGATTACAAAGACCTACGATGGCATGGTTATCGACACATGCAAGTTCCGCAATGATTCGAATCTTCTTGGCGCGCTTTACAACTATAAGCAGAAGTATGAGGGTGTGAAATAAAATCGCAATAAAACAAACGTAAGGTGGAGATGAACTGGAACAGATGGTTCATCTCTTTTATAAATACTACTGAAAATGTAAATCTATGGAGGGAAAATTATGATAATCACAAAGAGACATGGACTCCCGGAGAATTTTCTCTGGGGAGCATCGACAAGCGCATATCAGGTTGAGGGTGCCAATCTGTCACACGGCAAGGGTCCAAGTGTGCAGGATATCAAGACAGTTCCAGCGGGAACAAGTGAGCTGGATGTGTGTGCTGATTTTTATCACAGATATGCAGAGGACATAGCCCTCATGGCTGAGATGGGATTCAAGACATTCAGATTCTCCATCGCGTGGAGCAGAGTCCTCCCAGAGGGAACCGGCAGAGTCAACCAGGAGGGAATTGACTTCTACAACAATGTGATAAATGAGTGCCTCAAGTACGGAATCGAGCCGCTTGTCACAATGTTTCATTTTGATCTTCCTGCGGCTCTTGAGAAAAAAGGTGGCTGGTCGAGAAGAGAGAGTGTTGACGAGTTTGTTGAATTTGCAAAGCTTCTCTACACAAATTATGGCGACAGAGTAAAGTACTGGCTGACTATCAATGAGCAGAACATGCTCACACTTGTGGGTGACGTGATCGGAACCTGCAACATGGAGGGCGTGACAAATAAATACAAGAAGCTTTATCAGGAGAATCACCACATGCTCCTTGCTCAGGCAAAGGCCATGAAACTTCTCCACGAGATGTGCCCTGGAGCAAAGATTGGTCCTGCCCCGAACATCTCTCTGGTATATCCTGCCACATGTAAGCCGAAGGATGTCCTGGCAGCACAGAACTTCAACGCGATAAGAAACTGGCTTTACCTTGATATGGCAGTGTATGGAAGATACAACGACCTGGTGTGGAAGTTCCTTGAAGAGCATGACGCTATCCCTGTTATTGAGGCTGGAGATATGGATATCATGGCGCAGGCAAAGCCTGATTTTATAGGTTTCAATTATTATAACACTGCAACGGTTGAGTGGGATGACAGCCCGGTTGCTGTGACGGACTCAGAAAAAAAAGATCAGCAATCAGCCGGTATTGAGCCGGGGGTATACAAGGCGTATCCAAATCCAAATCTTCTCCGCACAGAGTTTGGCTGGGAGATAGACCCTGACGGCTTCAGGGCAACTATAAGAGAGATGTACAGCAGATATCACCTTCCTATGATTGTGACAGAGAATGGTCTTGGCGCATATGACAAGCTTACAGAGGACGGCAAGGTACACGACGACTATCGTATAGAGTACTTAAGAAAGCATATAGAGCAGATTAAGCTGGCAGCAGATGAGGGCGCAGAGATGATGGGTTACTGCCCTTGGTCAGCAATTGATCTCGTGTCAACTCACGAAGGAATCACCAAGAGATACGGCTTTATATATGTCAACAGAGATGAGTTTGACATGAAGGATCTTGCGAGATACAGAAAGGATTCCTTCTACTGGTACAAGAAGGTCATCGAGACTAACGGCGAGGATCTGAGCTAAAAATTATCCAGAAATCAACAATTTAGGCCTAAAAGATACAAAGTTCCAGAAAGTTGTATCTTTTGGGCTATATTTCGCTTGTTTAGGATAAAATTATCCTAAGACTTTGCTTTCCCTGCGAAAAAGGATAAAAACAGAATCACCAAAGATTGCATTTTTGAATAAAGTCCTTGCATTAATTTATTTGTGTGCTATACTAAATAAAGTTACTAACATACACCAACGCGTTAAAGTGACGTAAGTTTAAACCGAGAAAACTGAGGAGAAAATCAAAACAAAAAACAAGAAGGAGGACACTATTATGATAGGCGGAGATCTGATCACCTACAGACCTGACATTCAGGTACTTGACGCAACAATAAGAGATGGAGGACTTGTCAACGATTTCTATTTTACTGACGAGTTTATAAGAGCCCTCTATGAAGCGAACATCAAGGCGGGGGTTGATTATATGGAATTCGGCTATAAGGCCTCCAAGGAAATGTTTGATGTGAACAAATTCGGCAAATGGAAGTTCTGCAACGAGGAGGATATAAGAGCCATCGTTGGAGAGAACAATACAGATCTGAAAATTTCAGTTATGGCTGATGTCGGAAGATGCGACTACAAGAAGGATATCATCGACAGAGCCGACAGTGTTATCGATCTGGTGAGGGTGGCGACATACATCAACACCATGCCTGCAGCCATCGAGATGATTGAGGATGCACATGCAAAGGGATACGAGACCACATGCAATATCATGGCAGTTTCAAAGGATCAGGAGTCGGATATCGATCTTGCTCTTGAGCTGCTTGGTAAGAGCAATGTAGATGGAATATACATTGTTGACAGCTACGGCTCACTGTACCCTGAGCAGATCAAGAAACTCGCGGAGAAATATGTCGCAGTTGGAGAGAAGTATGGCAAGAAGATAGGAATACATGCACACGACAACTTAAAGCTTGCCTATGCCAACACTGTTGAGGCAATGAGGAGTGGTGCGAGCATGCTCGATGGAACTGTAAGCTGTATGGGCAGGGGCGCAGGAAATTGTGCGCTTGAGCTTCTTCTTGGATTCCTCAGAAATCCAAAGTACAACCTGTACCACATCTTGAAGTTCATAGAGCAGTACATGGTTCCGCTCAAGGCAAAGGGAGATGCAGTATGGGGCTATGATGTGCCATACATGCTGACCGGAATGCTGAATCAGCATCCAAGGGAAGCCATCGATTTCATCAAGAATGAGAGACATGATTATGCAGATATGTACAGCTACCTTATGTACAGAGAGTAACATGCGGATTGTGGAACAACATATTTTACACTGTAGAATATGTGTAGCCGATAGAGATGCATAGTACAACATATATAGTGGGTTGGGTGCTTATTATGGTGCTCAAGATAAAGGGGAGGACTCCTGGTGTCAGTTATCGCTGGCATCAGGAGTTTTTCTTCTATTTTCCCGTCTGTGTGTTATAATCTGATATGGAGTGTCAAAATATGTCGAAAACAAAAAGAGATGTACTTTTGAAGATATATATGCAGTGTCAGCGCTGGAAAACAGATAGAAAAAACAGGAGGATGACAGCATATGAACATAGGAATATTAGGCGCAGGCAAGATCGCCGGTGTCATGGCAGATACGATAAATAAGATGGATGATGTGGAGCTGTATGCGGTAGGTTCAAGAACTTTGGAAAAGGCAAATGCATTTGCCAGGGAATTTGATATAGATAAGGCTTATGGAAGTTATGAGGAACTGGTAAGTGATGACGCGATAGATCTTATATATATTGCAACGCCGCATTCACATCACTATGAGCATATGAAGCTCTGCATAGAACATGGAAGAAATGTACTCTGCGAGAAAGCATTTACCTACGATGCTGCGCAGGCTGAGGAGATCGCAGCTCTGGCAGCGGAGAAGAAGGTGTATGTGGCTGAGGCAATATGGACGCGGTATATGCCGTCCAGACAGATAATAAATGAAATTCTTGAATCAGGTGTGATAGGGGATATCAGGACAATGACCTGCAATCTGTCCTATCCGATATCAAAGATAGAGCGCCTGATCAGACCAGAGCTGGCAGGGGGTGCCCTTTTAGACGTGGGAGTTTACGGGCTGAACTTCATTGTCATGCATATGGGAAAGGATATCTCGGATATTGAGTCCTCTGTTATGATGCACGAGACTGGAGTAGACGGACAGGAGAGTATAACCGTCAAATACAGAGACGGCAGGATGGCAGTGACAACCCACAGCATGTACGGAAGATCAGACAGAAAAGGCATCTTTTACGGTGAGAAGGGATACATGATAGTCCAGAATATAAATAATCCACAGTGGATAGATGTATTTGACTGCGAGGACAGACTGATAAGACATGTGGATGTGCCAAAGCAGATAAGCGGCTACGAGTACGAGGTCATGGAAAGCCTTGATATGATCAGACAGGGACAGTTCCAGAGTAAATCGATGCCTTTGTCAGAGTCTATATATATGATGAAGCTTATGGATGACATTAGAAAAGGGTGGAATAAAAAGTGATAATTATATATATACTTGGCGGAATCATAGCCATATTTCTGATGTACATACTTTTTCTCTTCGTGTGCAGTCTGTTCGTGAGAACTGACAGGCAGTATACGGAGGACAGCAGGTTCTACAGGCATCTGCTGTATGGTGCCACCGGATTTGCCATGTGGTTTCTAAGAGTGAAAATGCATGTGACTGGCATGGAGAAGATTCCAGTGGATGTCAAACCACTCTTTGTGGGAAATCATCTGTCAAATTATGATCCGCTGATAGAATGGCATGTATTTAAGAAGTGGGATGTGGCATTTGTATCCAAGCCGGAGAATTTTAAGATACCGATATTCGGCAGGATCATCAGAAGATGCTGCTTTATGCCGATAGACAGATCAGATCCGGGTAAGGCATTGTCTACGATCAAGACGGCTACCGAGATTCTCCAGAAGGGAGATATGGCAGTTGGAGTATACCCGGAGGGAACGAGAAACAGACAGGGCGGACTTCTGCCATTTCACACGGGTGTTTTCAGGATAGCCCAGAAAGCGCATGCGCCGATAGTCGTCATGGCGATACACGGAACGGAGAATATCTACAGGAATGTGCTGAGGCGCAGATCTGACGTCTATATAGATGTGGTGGATGTGATACCTGCCGATGAGGTAAAAGCAATGAAGAAGAATGAGATCAGCGACAGGGTGAGACTTGTCCTTGAGAAAGATGAAAAGGGTAAAAACTATGGGAAAGAAGTACATTTTATATAATTCACTGGCGGGCAACGGCAAATGTATGTATGACGTGCAGGCACTTGCAGATACATATCCTGATGCGATACTCAAGAAGATGACAGAGATCGCTTCATATGCGGAGTTCATGGGATCGCTTGCAGAGGATGACGAGGTTATCCTGTGCGGCGGTGACGGAACGCTGAACATATTTGTGAATGACATAAAGGACATGGATGTGAAGAATACCATCTACTATTATGCCTCCGGAAGCGGCAATGACTTTGCAAAGGACATAGGACATAACAGTCATGACACTCCGGATTACCAGATAAATCAGTACATACAGCATCTGCCGGAGGTGACGATCAACGGCAAAAAGTGGCTGTTCATGAACAATGTTGGATTCGGAATAGACGGTTACTGCTGTGAGGAGGGCGACCGCCAGAGGACAAAGAATGAGAAAACTCATAAGAACAAGCCTGTGAACTACACGGCTATAGCTATCAAAGGCCTGTTCTACGCATTCAAACCGAGAAATGCTGTGGTGAAAGTGGATGGAGTCCGTCATGAATATAAAAATGCCTGGCTCGTGCCAACCATGAATGGCAGATATTATGGCGGCGGAATGATGGCTACCCCCGGGCAGGACAGACTGAATCCGGAGCATACAGTTTCGGTTATGGTGTTCCACGGCAAGGGCAAGCTTGGAACCCTTATGATTTTTCCTTCTATATTCAAGGGGGAGCATGTCAAGTACGAAAAGCATGTTGATATATTCAACGCAAAAGAGGTTGAGGTTGAATTTGATCGTCCGACACCACTTCAGATAGACGGTGAGACGATACTTGGAGTTACATCATACAAAGTTAAAGCGTGGAGCCTGGATCAGAAATAAAAAAGTTTTGAAAATCCGAATAATATAAAGTTCAAAAAACTTGCAAATATGCTGACGTCATTTATACTATTTTAATAGATTGTACGCTGAAAAAGGAGGTATTGTATGCGGGAGATGCGGAGAAGTGACAGGATGATAACAGATCGTGAAGAGATAGTGGATGTACTTGATTCGTGTAAGGTGTTCCGGATGGCGGTTCACGATGAAGAGGGAATGTACATAGTTCCGCTGAATTTCGGTTATACCTACGAGGAGGATGTTCTGAAGCTTTATTTCCACTCTGCCGGTGAGGGCAGGAAGGTGGATGCTCTGGCAGCGGATCCGAAGGTGGCCATAGAGATGGACACAGATCACTATCTGGTTGAGGGACCAAATGCCTGCAGCTTTGGTTATCTCTACAGCAGTATCATGGGAAATGGCACAGCCAGAAAGCTGACAGATCCTGAGGAAAAGTGCGAGGCACTCAACTGCCTTATGAATCATCAGCTTGCGAGAAATACCGAGAATATGAGATCGTTTGACAAGGTAGAAAAGAAGAAGTATAACTACTCAGACCAGATGCTTGCAGCGGTAAATGTGTATGAGATAGTTGTGGAAAATTTTACGTGTAAGTCAAGGCGATAAGTATATGGAATCTATGCAATTGCCATTGTGGTTTAAGGAATTGACGTAAAACATAATACAAATTATAATCAGACAGGATATAATGAAGCGATCATCAAGCAGACTCTTGATGATAAGTGATATAGCAGAAAGGTGAAAACAGGAGATGGATTACAACAAATTAGCGGATTTGATATTTGCAGATATAACAGATACAGTGGATGACCTTGAGAAGAGATTTCCGGAGAGAAATCTTCCAGAGGGAGCAAGGGTAACAAGATTTGCGCCAAGCCCTACAGGATACATGCACATCGGTGGACTGTATGCAGCCATGATCTCAAGAAAGCTTGCAAAGCAGAGTGGCGGCGTGTTCTACCTCAGAATAGAGGACACTGACAGAAAGAGAGAGCTTGAGGACGGTGTAAATGAGATCATCAATTCGCTGAAGAAGTTTGACCTTGGATTTGACGAGGGACCATTTGAGGGCGGTGAGACTATATATGGTCCATATAAGCAGAGTGAGAGAAAAGAGATATATCAGACATGTGTCAAGAAGCTTATGCAGGAGGGATATGCATATCCTGACTTCACAACAGCCGAGGAGCTTGATGAGATCAGGGCAAAGCAGGAGGCTGCAAAGGTTGACATAGGATATTACGGCGAGTATGCAGTAGGAAGAAATCTGACATACGAGCAGATAGAGGAGAAGCTTGCAGCGGGCGAGCCATATGTTGTTAGACTCAAGAGTCCGGGCGAGGCAGGAAAGACTGTTATCTACAGCGATCCTATCAGGGGCAAGATCGAGATGCCTGAGAATGTCATGGATGTGGTACTTCTGAAGTCAGACGGAATACCTACATACCATTTTGCACATGCAGTTGACGATCATTTCATGAGGACAAATCTTGTCATCAGAGGTGACGAGTGGCTTGCATCATATCCACTTCACAAGCAGCTCTTTGATCTGTGTGGATTTGCGCTTCCAAAGTATGCGCACATCGCACCTATCATGAAGCTTGAGGTTACAGTGGACGAGGAGGGCGAGCACCAGAGAAAGAGAAAGCTCAGCAAGAGAAAGGACCCGGAGGCTGCGGTTGGCTTCTATGCAGAGCAGGGATTCCCATCAGTCAGCGTGCTTGAGTACCTTATGACAATAGCAAACTCCAACTACGAAGAGTGGCATGCAGCACATGCAGACAAGACAATAGACGACTTTACATTATCACTCAAGAAGATGCCTGTCAGCGGCGCACTTTTTGACATGGTGAAGCTTAATGATGTCAGCAAGGAGATGATCTCAAAGCTCACAGCCGAGGAGTGTTACGACCTCATCATGGAGTGGGCAAAGGAGCATGACGAGAACATATACACATTTGGCACACAGGATAAGGACGGCTTCATGAAGACCATCAATCTGTGGAAGATGTCAGGCAAGAAGGTCCGCAAGGATGTCGGCAAATGGTCAGATCTGCGCGCTATGTTTGGTTATCTGTACACTCCCGAGGACGAGTTGGATCTCCAGTATGAGATAGACGAGAAGTACACACCGGAGATGATCACAGAGGTTATCGAGGAGTACAAGAAGGATCTCTTCCTTGACTCAGAAGACTGGTTCTCAAGCATGAAGGTCATGGGCGAGAAGATCGGCTACTGTCCAAATGTCAAGGAGTACAAGCAGAATCCTGACGGATACAAGGGTAGCATCACAGATGTATGTACTATAGTCAGAGTTGCCATCACAGGCAAGCAGAACTCACCTGACCTGTTCACGATCATGAACGTGATCGGAAAAGACAAGACCATGGGTAGACTGGACAAGTTCCTTGCGTGGGTGAATAGATAGGATGTATCAATTGGATGTGCACATTAAGTTGACATAGTCTGTATCGTGTTTGACATAACCATGCAGGAGCGCTCCCGCTCAACTCAGGCTGCAGCGGCACTAGCGCTCGCAGGCTCACTGAGAGCCGGCGCCTTCGTATGTCCTGCATCAGTTAATGTCAAAACGATTACAGATTGTACTATATACTTGTGCACATCCAATTGATGAAGATTGGTTAAAATATATTTAGAAGGGATTGGATTACTATGAACAAGAAGATATATGACGGTTATACATATGTAGACGGTGGCGTGTGTGCGGCCAAGGGTTTCACGGCAAATGGACTTAACTGTGGACTGAACCCTGATAAGAACAAGAATGATCTCGGAATGGTATTTTCAGAGGTGCCATGTGTGGCAGCAGGCGTGTATACACAGAACAAGGTGAAGGGCGCGCCGGTTACAGTTACCAAGGAACACCTGAAGAAATCTGGCAACAAGGCACAGGCAGTCATTGTAAACTCCAAGAATGCCAACACATGCAACGCGGATGGAATAGAGAAGGCTGAGAAGATATCCCAGCTTGCAGCGGATGCCCTGGGTATAGATGTGAACCTTGTCATCAATGCTTCAACAGGCGTCATCGGACAGATCATCCCTATCGAGCCATTTGAGGAGCATATGAAAGAACTTGCAGACGGTCTCACAGCAGACGGCAACGACAAGGCGGCAAATGCTATCATGACCACAGACACAGTTGATAAGCAGGTTGCTGTCCAGTTTGATATAGACGGTGTGACATGTACTTTAGGCGGTATGGCAAAGGGAAGCGGAATGATCCATCCAAATATGGCTACAACGCTTAACTTCATCACATCAGACATAGCCATCACATCAGAGCTGATCCAGAAGGCGCTCTCAGAGATCGTAAAGGTTACATACAACTGCCTCTCCGTAGACGGAGATCAGTCCACAAATGATACCCTGACAGTCATGGCAAATGGCCTTGCTGGCAACAAGCTCATCGACACGGAGAACGAAGCTTATGAGAAGTTCAAGAAGGCCCTCTATATAGTTATGGAGTGCATGACCATGATGCTTGCATCAGACGGTGAGGGAGCAACCAAGATGATCGAGTGTACAGTTGCAGGGGCACCTGACCTTGACACAGCCATTATCGTGGCAAAGAGCGTTATCCGTTCCCCACTTACAAAGTGTGCTATGTTCGGCGAGGATGCCAACTGGGGACGTATTCTCTGTGCCATCGGATATGCGGAGGCTGACTTTGATATAGACAAGGTTGCAGTAGATCTCGAGTCGGAATTTGGCGTGGTTCCAGTATGCCGCAACGGCGCAGGCGTACCATTCTCAGAGGAGAAGGCAGCCAAGGTATTGAGCTCAGATGAAATCCACATCAACATAGATCTCGGAATCGGCGATGTTACAGCCAAGGCATGGGGCTGTGACCTGACATATGATTACGTGAAGATCAATGGGGATTATCGTTCATAATATATCAAACAAATCAGGGAGACAGCCGAATGCCATTTAAGATTATTAGAAGTGATATAACAAAAGTTCATGCAGATGCAGTAGTAAATACGGCAAATCCGCACGTTGCCGTGGGAGCTGGCGTGGACTCTGCAATATATGCGGCTGCGGGGCGTGACAGGCTTCTGAAGGCAAGGGCAAAGGTTGGAACTCTGGCGGCTGGAGAGGTTGGAATCACAAAAGCATTTGATCTTCCGGCGAGATACATCATTCATTCAAGCGGACCTGCCTGGGTGGATGGAAGACATCAGGAGCCGGAGCTTCTCAGAAGGTGTTATGACAAAGCATTAGTTATGGCATATGCACACAGATGCAAGTCGATTGCATTTCCACTGATGGCTATGGGCTCTTACGGCTTTCCTAAAGAGCTTGGAATTCAGATCGCAATTGATGCATTTACATCATTTCTGCAGGAGCATGAGATGGACATCACGCTTGTGGTGTTTGATGATCATTCATATCATGTATCAGGAAAATGGTATGATGATGTGAAGAGTTTAATAGATGACGAATATGTTGCTGAAAAAAATCTGAGTGAATATCGTACTTTGTCATCGTATGATGAATGCCAAGACACTGCAAGGTTCGATGAAGAATATCTTTGCGGTCAACATAGACCTCAGTTTATGGAATATGGAACACTGGCACAGTCAGGTAAGAGTTCGGGAATACATGAAAACAACTCAAATGGTTCTTTGGACGACATGCTTAAGGGCATATATACGGACAGCTTTGAAAAACATCTGCAGCAGTTAATCAACAAAAAGAGACTTAAGAATTCAGAGGTCTACACTGCGGCAAATATAAGCAAGCAGTATTTCTCAAAGCTCCTGAAGGGCAGGATAAAGCCGTCGAAGGAAAAAGTTCTGTCACTGGCAGTCGGGCTTCGCCTGAATCTTGATGAGACTGTTGACTTCCTGGGGCTTGCCGGATATGCACTCTCACCGATCTCTCAGACGGACAAGATCGTGGAGTATCATATAGTACATAAAGAATACAGCGTCATAAAGATCAATATAGTTCTGTTCGACTATGGACTTGCCTCGCTGTCAGAATAAAACAAAGTAAAATGAGAAGGTCGCCTGCGGGGTGACCTTTTTGTTTGTTATACAGGTTATTATTAACTCATATTAAGGGAAAGCAGAGTGGACATGCCAAGGTTAATTTCTAAAACGCACGTGCATGCAGATTGTTTACACATTTGCATTTCCTGACACATAAAAACAATAAGATAAAAGAATGTGAGGTTGATGATTATGAAAAAAGGACTTACGGAGATAGTATTTATTCTGGACAGAAGTGGTTCAATGCACGGACTTGAGGCTGACACGATAGGTGGATTCAATTCAATGATGGAAAAGCAGAAGAAAAATAGCGGTGATGATGGAGAGGCGTACGTTTCGACTGTGCTCTTTGACGACTTCAGCAGAGTACTGCACGACAGGATTCCTATTGAGAATGTACCAGAGATGACGGACAATGACTATTATGTGGGTGGCTGCACAGCACTGCTTGATGCGCTTGGAGGTGCGATTCACCATATCGGCAATATCCACAAGTATGCAAGAAAAGAGGATGTGCCTGAGAAGACATTGTTCGTGATAATCACAGACGGAATGGAGAACGCCAGCCGGAATTACAGCTATGAGATGATACAGAAGATGGTTAAGCGCCAGCAGAAAAAGTATGGCTGGGAATTCATCTTCATCGGAGCAAATATCGATGCTGTCATGGAGGCAGGACGCTTTGGAATAAGACCGGAGCGGGCGGTGAATTATGTGTGCGACGAGGCTGGAACAGAGAATGTGTATGGAGCTGTAGGGAATGCGGTGCATGCGATGCGCTCATCCGAGCCGATGGCGGGGGCTGCCGCCCTCGATGACAGGGAATGGAGTACAAAGCTTGATGAGGATTATATAAAGCGTGGCAGATGACAAACAACTATATCTTCCGTTTCCGGCAGTATGAATGGGGAGCAAACTGTCTGACTCGCTTGCGTTTTGCACAGCAAAAAGTTAAAGTTTTCCATATCAAAGTTTACTTGTATGATGTACAATATCACCATATGGAATTGAGCAAAGATATATTGGGAGGTAGGAAGATGGAAGATAGAGTACTTGACTGGGCAGTATATGAGAAGACAGCCCGTGAGATGGCTGCAGAGGGACTGGTTCTGTTAAAGAACGACAACAAAGCTCTGCCACTTAAGCAGGGAGAGACGGTTTCTGTATTTGGACGTATGCAGAACCATTATTATAAGAGTGGAACCGGTTCGGGCGGCATGGTGAATGTTGCCAGAGTGGTAGGAATCCTTGATGCACTTAATGAGTGCAAGGATGTGAATGTCAATCAGAAACTGGCAGAGACTTATGCCGCATGGGATAAGGAACATCCTGTGGAGTTGGGACTTGGCTGGGGACAGGAGCCGTGGTCACAGGCAGAGATGCCGGTTACAGAGGAGCTCGTGCAGGAGGCTGCCGGCGAGTCGGATTCGGCCATAGTGATAATCGCTAGGACGGCAGGCGAGGACAAGGACAATACACTTGAAAAAGGAGCATTTATGCTCACTGATATAGAGACTGATATGCTTAGACTTGTCAGAGAGAATTTCCAGAAGATGGTCGTTCTCTTGAATGTCGGCGGTCTTATAGATATGTCATTTCTTGACACGATTTCCCCGGATGCCTGCATGTATGTATGGCAGGGTGGAATGGTCGGAGGATATGGAGTGGCTGATGTCCTCGTAGGAGATGTCAGCCCTTCAGGAAAACTCACAGACACGATAGCCTACGATATCAAGGATTATCCTGCGTATGACAATTTCGGCGGCGAAGAGAGAAACTTCTACGCTGAGGATATCTATGTGGGATACCGTTACTTTGAGACATTTGCAAAGGATAAGGTCAGATATCCGTTTGGATACGGATTGTCATACACAGACTTCAAGATCGGCGTAAAGCATGCAAGCATGGATTTTGAAAAAGGTGTGGCGAATATCTGTGTCAAAGTCACAAATACAGGAAAGAGACTTGGCAAGGAGGTTGTCCAGGTGTACGGTGAGATGCCTCAGGGCAGGCTTGGCAAGCCATCCAGAGTACTCATTGATTTTGCGAAGACAAAGGAGCTTGTTCCGGGACTCAGCGATGAGCTGAAGTTTGAGATCCCGCTTGACCGTATGGCATCATTTGACGATTCAGGGGCGACAGGCCATAGAAACTGTTATGTGCTTGAAGCTGGAGACTACACTATCCATGTAGGAAACAGCATAAGAAATACAACAGAGTGTCTGTTCTTTGAGCTTGCCGAGACTGTGGAGCTTCAGAAGCTTCAGGAGGCACTTGCACCTTATGAGAAGTTTGACCGCATGAAACCATTCTGTGATGAAAACGGCAGGATGCTTATAGAGTATGAGGAGACACCTCTAGTCACTGTTGATATGTATGACAGGAGAGAGCAGGAACTGCCGGAGGAGATACCGGTTACCGGTGACAAGGGAATTACGCTTCTTGATGTAAGGGAAGGTAGGGCCACCATGGATGAGTTCATAGCGCAGTTTGATGATGAGGATCTGGCATGCTTTGTCCGCGGAGAGGGAATGGGAAGTTCTCTTGTGACGGCGGGAACAGCGTCAGCATTTGCCGGGGTATCGCCAAATTTGATCGCACATAAGATTCCATCGGTGTGCTGTGATGACGGACCATCGGGAATGAGACTCGACTCAGGTATGAAGGCATTCTCACTTCCAAATGGCACTCTGTGCGGATGTTCATTTAACAAAGAATTGAACACCAGACTGTATGCACTTCTCGGACTTGAGATGACAGCAAATAAGGTTGAGGTTCTTCTTGGACCGGGAATGAATATCCACCGTCACCCGCTTAATGGACGAAACTTTGAGTATTTCTCCGAGGATCCATACCTTACGGGTTACATTGCAACTGCACAGTTAGAGGGACTTAAGTCCAGCGGCGTGTCCGGAACGATCAAGCATTTCTGCGGAAATAATCAGGAGTATCACCGCCATACAACTGACTCGGTCATCTCCCAGAGGGCACTCAGGGAGATATACCTGAAGGGATTTGAGATAGCTGTCAAGTCAGGATATGCCGACTCTGTCATGACAACATATGGTCTGGTAAATGGTCTCTACACCGCAGGAAGTTATGATCTGAATACCACGATACTCAGAAATGAGTGGGGATTTACAGGCGTGGTCATGACAGATTGGTGGGCATCCATCAACCGTAGGGGTATGGAGCCGGATGCAAATGACTTTGCGACTATGATACAGGCACAGAATGACATGTATATGTGCTGCCCGGACGGCTCGAAGAACATGGGCGGAGATAATGTCATAGAGGCACTTCAGGACGGACGTATATTGAGAGCTGAGCTTCAGAGAATTGCAAAGAATGTGTGTAACTTTGCCATGAATACGAATGCATTTAAGCGTCTTGTGGGAGAGCCTGTAGAGGTAGAGATAATAAACCGTCCAAAGCAGGCGGACGATTTTTCAATTGATGATGTGGAATACATCAATGTCGACAGAGACATACTTATAGATCTGACAGAGAAGGCCAGCACCGCCGACACGAATTATGTCATAGCACTTGATGTTGAACATCCGGGAGAGTATGAGGTGAGCCTGAGGGGAAGCTCGACACTCGAAAAGCTTGCCCAGTTGCCGTGTACCCTGTTTTTCAACGGATTCCCTGTGAGCAACTTCACATTTAACGGAACTGACGGCAAGGATGTTGTGATCAGGAAAGAGGTCAAATTTTACGGCAGATTCAATGTGCTCCGACTGTATGTGAAATCGAATGGACTTGATCTCAAGGATATTAAGTTCAGTTTTGAAAAAGAATTTTGATCTGAAAATAAATATTGACATAGACTGCCATAGATGGTAACCTAAATTAACTCTTTGCACTGCATATAAATCTACAGTACAAACTGAGCAGACCATTGGCGAAAGCCAAGGAGTCGGGCCATCATGGCAGTGGAATCTTTACATCCACGGGACAGTAGTTACTAATACTGAGTCGTGGGTGTTTTTTTATACTCTTTTAGACATTCTATAAAATCTCCCACATATATTTAGTGATAAGAGCTTTCTGAAATTTATTGATCGCACAGCATCGGTCTTTTGATTAAGGTGATTATCAATAGACTGGTGTTCATTTAAGAAAGGATGGCTGATTATATGGAAAGCGCAAACAAAATAAACACGATGGCGGCATCTGCCGTATCAGAGGATGAGTTTAAAAAGGTTGCAAATAAAGTATCGTTTATAACGATAGTACAGAACGTACTGTTGTCAGTATTCAAATTATTTGCGGGAATATTTGCACATTCAAATGCAATGATAAGTGATGCGGTACATTCAGCATCAGACGTGTTCAGCACCATAATAGTGATAATTGGAGTAAAACTAGCGTCGAAGGAATCCGACAAGGAGCATCCTTACGGCCATGAGAGGCTTGAGTGTGTGGCAGCGATCGTGTTGTCTATAGTGCTGCTGTATACCGGTATCAAGATCGGCTCGCAGGCGGTTAAGGACATAATCGGAGGCAATTACCAAAGCCTGCAGAAACCGGGGATGCTGGCACTGGTGGCGGCTGTTGTATCCATTGTCACAAAGGAGATAATGTACTGGTACACAAGACACTATGCGAAGAAGATAGATTCAAGCGCACTTATGGCAGATGCATGGCATCACCGATCAGATGCGCTGTCATCGGTCGGCGCGCTTGTCGGTATCGGTGGTGCGATGATGGGATTCCCGGTTATGGATTCCATTGCAAGTATTGTTATCTTTGTATTCATAGCTAAGGCGGCATACGATATCTTCAAGGATGCCATGGATAAGATGGTGGATCACTCCTGCGATGAAGAGACAGAGAAAGAGATGAGGGATTTTGTGCTCGCCCAGAAAGAAGTTCTCAGTGTTGATCTTCTCCACACAAGGATATTTGGCAACAAAATATATGTAGATGTGGAGATAGGTGTAAACGGTTCATATACATTAAGACATGCGCATGAGATAGCGGAAGAGGTCCATGAGGGAATAGAGAAGAATTTTCCAAAGGTAAAGCATGTGATGGTGCATGTCAATCCTGCGGATGTGGCAGAATAATCATAGATTGATAACGCAGAGTAAGGCACGGATCAGATTTGGTCTGTGTCTTATTTTTGTGTGCTGGAAGCTGCAAAACGAGTACAAAGCCTGCAAATAGTCAAAAACAATCAAAATAATTCAAAAATCTTCAAAGATATGCAGAATAATGATTGACAATCTTCATTTGCGATGATATTATGCATATAGATTGATTGAAAGTGACTGAAATCAAGTGAAAACCACCTTGAAACAATCACAAATAATTGAAAACAGTCAAAAAATATGTTATCCTAAAGAAAAGTTAAAAGCACCGGATGCAGATATATGCATTCTGAAAAGCCACGAAAAAAGAAAATACACAAACACGAAAAACACATATACAGGAGACATACTTAAAAGGCAGGAGGCAATTATTATGATGACCGAGGATAGATACACAGCGATTTTAGATGCACTGAAAGAGAGAAAGTCTATGACAGTTGCAGAGTTCACGGAGATCACGGGAGCGTCAGAATCTACTATAAGAAGAGATTTGATAGCTCTGGACGATATGGGTAAGATCAAGAGATTCCATGGTGGTGCCAAGGCGATCGAGCATGAATATATCACCAATGAGGCACCGGTTTCAGCCAAGGCACAGCTCAACGTCGAAGAGAAAAGTGCCATTGCAAAATATGCGGCAACGATGATCAATGATGAAGATTTCATATTTATAGATGCAGGAACCAGCACGGAGCTCATGATCGACTATATCGGCGAAACAAATGCTACATTTGTCACCAATGGAATAGCACATGCCAAGAGACTTCTGAAGAAGAACCTCAGAACATACATGATAGGCGGACTTGTTAAGCCGATCACAGAGGCGATCATCGGAGCCGAGGCAGTCAATTCCATGAAAAAGTTCAATTTCACAAAGTGCTTTCTTGGAACGAATGGAATCCATATGGATTACGGATTCACAACGGTTGATGTGGAAGAGGCTATGGTGAAGATGGAAGCGGTGAACAGATCTTATGCGAGCATAGTCCTTGCTGACAGCAGCAAGTTCGACAAGGTGACGGCAGTGACATTTGCAGCAATCGAAAAAGCCTGTATTATCACTGACAGACTTGTAAATGATAAGTACATAGACGCCACAGTTGTAAAGGAGGTACTCAGATAATGATTTATACGGTGACATTCAATCCGGCGCTCGATTATGTTGTCAAGATGGACAGCCTTGAGCTTGGAATGGTGAACAGAAGTAAGTCAGAAGCCATATTCTATGGCGGTAAAGGTATCAATGTCTCCACCGTACTTAAGAACATAGGAGTTGATTCCGTAGCTCTCGGTTTTGTTGCTGGATTTACCGGTAAGGAGATTGAGGACGGAGTCAAGGCCATGGGAGTTAAGACAGATTTTATCCAGCTGAAGAATGGTCTCAGCAGGATAAACGTCAAGATCAAGGCAGAACAGGAGACGGAGATCAACGGACAGGGACCCGACATTAAGAAAGATGAGCTTCAGCAGATGTTTGACAATCTGGACAAGCTCCAGTCGGGAGATTGCCTGATACTTGCGGGAACCATCCCTGCTTCACTTCCATCTGACATATACGAGCAGATCATGGAGAAGCTTATGAACAGGAACATCGACATCGTGGTGGATGCGACAAAGGATCTTCTGCTCAATGTATTGAAGTTCCATCCATTCCTCATCAAGCCGAATAACCATGAGCTTGGCGAGATGTTCGGAGTAGTCTTAAAGAGCGACGACGAGATCGTTGAGTATGCGAAGAAGCTTCAGGTCATGGGTGCACGAAATGTACTCATATCCATGGCAGGGGATGGAGCAATACTTATCACAGAGACAGGAGAGGTTCACAAGATCGGAGTTCCAAAGGGAACAGTTGTGAACTCAGTAGGGGCAGGTGATTCTATGGTGGCAGGTTTTACAGCAAGCTACCTGAAGGATCACGATTACATGGAAGCGCTGAAGAGAGGAACAGCAACCGGAAGTGCCACAGCATTTTCAGAAGGCCTTGCCACAGCGGACAAAGTAGAAGAACTCTACAAGCAGTTATAGTAAAACGTACGTGTTCCGTCGTGAGAGGGAATACTTAGGAGATTCAGATATCGCACAGCAGCATATGTGGATGCGGCTGATTATTTAAGAGGAGGTTACGCTTATGAGAATCACAGAGCTTTTATCAAAGGAAAGCATTGCTCTGGGTGTAAAGGTAGATTCAAAGGATGCAGCGATCGACTACCTTGTAAACCTGCACGATGCAGCAGGCAACATCTCAGACAAGAAAACATACAAAGAAGGAATACTTAAGAGAGAGGAAGAGGGCTCAACAGCTATAGGAGAAGGAATAGCGATCCCTCACTCCAAGAACAAGGCAGTCAAGAGACCTGGACTTGCAGCTATGACAGTTCCAGATGGAGTTGATTACGACTCACTTGACGGACAGCCATCAAACCTGTTCTTCATGATCGCAGCACCAGAGAGCGGATCAGATGTACATCTTGAGGTACTTTCAAGACTGTCTATGCTCCTCATGGATGAGGACTTCAGAGCAGAGCTTCTGAAGGCAGCAGACAAGGATGCATTCCTTGCAGTCGTTGACAAATATGAGAACGCAAAGTTCCCAGAGGAGACAGCAGAGAAGCCTGAGGAAAAGGCAGTTGAGAAGGCTCCTGAGAAGAAAGGCTTTAGAGTGCTTGCCGTTACAGCGTGTCCTACAGGAATAGCTCACACATATATGGCAGCTGAGGCACTTGAGAAGGCCGGCGCCAAGATGGGATATGCCTTAAAGGCTGAGACAAATGGCTCAGGCGGAGCAAAAAATATACTTACTGATGAAGAGATCGCAAACTGTGATGGTATCATAGTTGCAGCTGACAAGAGTGTTGAAACAGCAAGATTTGATGGAAAGCCGGTTCTTTTCACAAGAGTGGCAGACGGAATACACAAGCCTGAGGAGCTCATACAGAAGATCGTGGATGGTCAGGTTCCTGTTCACCACGAGGAGGGCGGCAGAAAAGAGTCAAGCAGTGCAAATGGCAGTGTGGGAAGCAGAATATACAAGCATCTTATGAACGGAGTATCACACATGCTCCCATTCGTAATCGGCGGTGGTATCCTCACAGCTCTTGCATTCCTTATAGATACACTTTGCGGATTTGGTGCAACAGGTGGATCCAACTTCGGTTCCATGACCCCGCTCTCAGCATTCTTCAAGTATGCCGGTGGCCTGGCGATGGGCGTGATGGTTCCGGTGCTTGCAGGATTTATAGCAGAGTCTATAGCAGACAGACCGGGACTTGCGGTTGGTTTCCTTGGCGGTATCCTGGCATCTTCCGGAAATGCAGCCTTGTCTGGTTATGTATGGGCAGGAGATAACCTTGGCGGATTCCAGTCATTTATATCAAAGTTTGGATTTGTAGCAGAGGGCGGCGGAAATACAGTATCAGGTTTCCTCGGCGGTATCGCAGCAGGTTTCCTTGCAGGATATGTAGTTCTTCTTCTTAGAAAGATCTGCTCCAAATTCCCTAAGTCACTGGAGGGAATTAAGCCAACACTTATATATCCACTTGTTGGTATGTTTATAGTTGCAGTACTTATGATATTTGTACTCAATCCAATTATTGGACTTATCAATACAGAACTTTCAGATATGCTGACAGCCCTTGCAAATAAAAATCTTCTCATCCCACTTGGAATTATCCTTGGCGGTATGATGGCGATAGACATGGGCGGCCCTATAAACAAGGCAGCTTATGTATACGGAACAATGGTTCTCGCAACAGCGTCAGAGCTTGTCGCAGGCGGCGCACAGCTCTCAGATCCAGCAGTTCAGGCATGCTATATCTCAATGGCATCAGTTATGGTAGGTGGTATGGTACCTCCACTTGGAATTGCTCTTGCATGTATCTTCTTCCCTAAGAAGTTCACAAAGGCAGAGAGAAACTCAACAGTATCAAATATTGTAATGTCATGTGGATTCATCACAGAGGGTGCAATACCATTTGCAGCTGCAGATCCACTCCACGTAATACCATGTACACTCGTAGGCGCAGCAGTTGCAGGTGGAATGTCAGCAGCATTCAAATGTACACTGATGGCACCTCACGGCGGAATCTTTGTATTCGCAACAGTAGGCAACTGGTTACCATACATCTTCTCATGGCTTGTAGGATCAGTGATCACATGTATCATGCTCGGTCTTATCAAGAGAAACGTGCAGGAGTAAAAAATGCACAAAAGTAATGCACAAAAAACGACAGAATGTTATAATTTATACAATTGGGGTTTGCGAAAGAAATCTGATAAAAATATGGATCAAGTAAAGATGGCAGGTCATCTGGCTGTGATACCATATGGTTAGAATGAAACAGGATTATTTCACGAAATTCCACAAATATAAGATTTTATTAAGAGACAGGACCACGCACAGAATAGATTGGCTGCTGGATACTGACACATCCTTTGAAGGGAATTTGAGACCGCCGGTCCTTAGGTGGCGCGATAAGCGGCACCTTAGTACCGCTGCAGGTCGAAATAAGCGGGAGCGACCCTGAAAAGGATGTGTCATTAGCCCAAAGCTTCATAATGAATACCGGTGGTCCGTCCGTAAAAGAAGGAGAAGAAATTATGGTAGCACAGACAGTAAAAGTAGTAAATGAACAGGGACTTCACATGAGACCAGCAGGAGTATTTGCAAAGGAGATGACAAAGTTCTCATGCGCAGTAACTCTCGACGTAGCAGGCAAGAAGATCAATGCCAAGAGCGTAATGCTCATCATCGCAGCATGCATCAAGTGCGGTGCAGAGGTTACAATAGAGTGTGACGGTGCGGATGAGAAGGAGGCTCTTGCAAAGGCAGTTGAGCTCATCGAGTCAGGATTCGGCGAGTAATATAAGTACATTGCCCTGACGTCGAAGCGGACTATTTATATATGAAATCTGAAATCAGACTTCAGTACAGGTTACAGGCAAATGGTACTCGGCTGGAGTACCATTTGTTGTATAGAGAATAATTGGAGGTTTTCTTATGAATAAAGGAATCGCGGGTTCAGCCGGCTACGGCGTTGGAAAGGTTGTGATCATATCTGACGCAAAGCCGGAATATGAGAACAGAACAATCACAGATACAGATGCAGAGATTAAGAGATATGACGATGCAGTTGCAGCATTTACAGAGAAGACACATGCCATGGCAGAGGCCATGAAGGAGAGTGTCGGAGAGCACAATGCGGAGATCCTTGAGGGGCACATACTGCTCCTCACAGATCCGGGGATGGATGAGATCACAAAGGGCGCGATTATGAGCGGAACCTGTGCAGAGGCTGCATTTGAGAGCACATGCGATATGTTTGCCGGAATGTTCCAGATGGCGGATGATGAGCTCACAAGACAGAGAGCAACGGATATCGGCGACATCAAGGTGAGAATGCTCAAGATACTTACTGGCACGCCGGACATGAACATATCAGAGGTTCCAGCTGGAACTATCCTTGTGGCTGAGGATCTCACCCCTTCCATGACAGCAGGAATCGTCAAGGAGAATGTGGCAGGAATCATCACTGCGGTTGGCGGCAAGACATCCCACTCAGCTATTCTTGCGAGAGCACTTGAGATACCGGCGGTACTCAGCGTGGATGGAATAGTTGACATGGTTTCAGATGGAATGACAGCAGTAGTTGACGGATGCGATGGAATCTGCATACTTGATCCGTCCCAGGAAGAGGTAGATGAATATCAGGCAAAGAGAGAGAAGTACTTAAGTGACAAGGCTCTTCTTGAGGTATATAGAGGCAAAGACACAGTCACAGCTGATGGCGCAAAGGTACATTTGTATGGCAATATCGGTAATCCGGAGGATGCAAAGCAGGTTGCTGCATGTGATGGAGAGGGCGTTGGCCTTTTCAGAACAGAGTTCCTGTTCATGGGCGCATCGGAGCTCCCATCTGAGGAAGAGCAGTTCCAGGCGTACAAGGCGGCTGCCGAGACCATGGAGGGCAGAGAAGTCATCATCAGAACCCTTGATGTGGGTGGTGACAAGGATATCCCATACCTTGGACTTGAGAAAGAGGACAATCCGTTCTTAGGTTTCAGAGCAGTGAGATATTGTCTGCGGAATAAAGATTCATACAGAGTACAGCTGAGGGCACTTCTCCGCGCAAGTGCATTTGGCGATATCAAGATCATGGTACCGCTTGTCACATGTGTTGATGAGATCAGAAGCGTGAAGGCTCTTGTTAAGGAGCTCATGGCTGAGCTTGATGCAGAGAATATAGCATACAATAAGGATATCCAGGTCGGTGCAATGATAGAAACGCCTGCGGCAAGTCTCATAGCAGACCTGCTCGCAAAGGAGGCAGACTTCTTCAGTATAGGCACAAATGACCTGACACAGTACACCATGGCGGTCGACAGAGGCAATGCAAAGGTTGCGTATCTGTACTCGTCCTACAATCCTGCAGTTCTCCGCTCCATGAAGAATATCATCGAGGCGGCAAATGCAGCGGGCATCATGGTAGGCATGTGCGGTGAGGCGGCAGCAGATCCGTTGCTCATACCTCTCCTCATATCATTTGGACTGGGAGAGTTTTCAGTCAGTGCCACTTCAGTCCTTGCGACAAGAGGAACGATAGCCAAGTGGTCGAAGGCTGAAGCAGATGAGTTGGCAGCAAAGGCACTCTCACTTGCAACAGAGACGGAGGTTGCGGAACTTCTCAAAGCAAATGCAAGATAGATAAAAGTGCACAATATGGCTTGGTAAAAATATGAGTACATTTTTGTATGGTTCATGTGTTTGAGAAATCAATAATGAACAAAAACCATGACTCGTAGTGACTATTTTCACGAAAATAAAAAAAGTCGGCATTTTTAACTGGAAAAAGTGCCGATTTTTTTGTTACAGTATAATTAGTAGCAGGAAGAACACATAGTGAACAGAGTCAGCCTTGCAGATCGAAACAGACAGGTGCATCATATCGTAATTTTAGTGAGTTTGTTTTAACAGTATTGTAGATGGAAATAATATGGATAGGAGGATGTAATAATGTTTGAGAATGAAAAAGTAAACCATGTGAAGTTTGGTGAAGGCAGTGTGATGGAATGTGATGGAAGCCATATAAGAATTGTATTTTCTTATAATAATGTAGAAAAGACATTTGCCTATCCGGGAGCATTTGACAAGTTTGTCACCTTCCAGAGCAAAGAGGCACAGCAGGCAGCGGAGAGCGAGCTTGAGCAGATAAGGCTGAACCAGAAAAAGCTGGAGGGAATGAAGAAGCTTATAATTCAGGAGAACGAGAGACGGAAAGAGGAAGCGCTCAAGGCCAAGGCGAAGAGGAAGAGACAGTAATATAAAGTAAGATATAATAGTCCCTGCCAGAGAGAAAATTTTCTCTTTTGGCGGGATTTTTTGCACCTGAGGATCATTTTTAGAACAGTGCTATTTTTACATATACCTTGATTTTGTTGATATTTTTTGCTAAATTAAGTACGTACGTGTATAAATAGGGGCGTTTGCACCCATTTACAGAATAAAATGATCATAACAGTCAGAATTTGGCTGTCGGAAAGGACGGAGCACAGAGTGTATAAGATTACTAAGGTTGAACAGTTGACAGAGACCATATACCTCATGGACGTGGTTGCACCACGAGTTGCAAATAAATGTCTTCCGGGACAGTTTGTAATTGTCAGAGGTTCTGAGGATGGAGAGAGAATCCCTCTCACTATCTGCGATTACTCAAGAGAGGACGGAACCATCACTATAGTATTCCAGGTAGTTGGAGCTGCTACAGAGATGATGAAGAATAAGAAGGTTGGAGATTCATTTGCGGATTTCGTTGGACCACTTGGATGTCCATCAGAGTTCTGCAAGGAGGATATAGAAGAACTCAAGAAAAAGAAGATCCTCTTCGTTGCAGGTGGTGTTGGAACAGCACCTGTATACCCACAGGTAAAGTGGCTCCATGAGCAGGGCATCGATGCTGATGTCATCATCGGAGGAAGAAACAAGTCACTCATCATTCTTGAGGACAAGATGAAGAAGGTAGCCGGCAACCTGTATATCACAACAGATGACGGTTCATATGGAAGCAAGGGTGTCGTTACAAATGAGATACAGAAACTTGTAGACGCTGGCAACAAGTATGATGTATGTGTTGCCATCGGACCTATGATCATGATGAAGTTCGTATGTAAGCTCACAAAGGAGCTTGAGATCCCTACAGTTGTCAGCCTTAACCCTATCATGGTAGACGGAACAGGAATGTGTGGTGCCTGCCGTGTAACAGTAGGCGGAGAGGTTAAGTTTGCGTGTGTAGACGGACCAGAGTTCGATGGTCACAAGGTGAACTTTGAGGAGGCTATGCAGCGTCAGCAGCTCTACAAGACTGCAGAGGGCAGAGCATTCCTTGCAGCAAAAGAGGGCGATACACATCATGGCGGATGTGGAAACTGTGGAGGTGACAAGTAATGGCTATAGAAGTAGATGTTTGGAAGAGAGTGCCGGTTCGCGAGCAGGAGCCACAGGTACGTGCAAAGAATTTTGAAGAGGTTTGTTACGGATATAATGAAGAGGAGGCTATGGCTGAGGCTTCAAGATGTATAGGATGTAAGAACGCCCCATGTATGAATGGCTGTCCTGTATCTATCAATATCCCTGGATTTATAGCTCAGGTCAAGGAAGGCAACTTCGCTGAGGCATTCAAGATCATCAGCGAGTCATCAGCACTTCCTGCTGTATGTGGCCGTGTATGTCCACAGGAGACACAGTGTGAGCAGAAGTGTATCAGAGGAATCAAGGGCGAGGCGATATCCATCGGTAAGCTTGAGAGATTTGTTGCTGACTGGGCCCGTGAGAACGGAATCAAGCCAGAGCCTGCAAAGGAGATGAATGGTCACAAGGTGGCAGTCATCGGATCAGGCCCTTCAGGTGTGACAGCAGCCGGAGATCTTGCAAAGATGGGTTACGATGTAACTATATTCGAGGCACTTCACCAGCCGGGCGGAGTTCTCGTATACGGAATTCCAGAGTTCCGTCTTCCAAAGGAGAAGGTAGTTGCCAAGGAGATCGAGAACATCAAGTCACTTGGTGTTAAGATAGAGACAAATGTAGTAGTAGGAAAGTCAGTCACAATCGACTCACTCCTTGAGGATGAGGGATTTGACGCAGTGTTCATCGGATCAGGTGCAGGACTTCCTAAGTTCATGGGTATCCCAGGCGAGAATGCCAACGGCGTATTCTCAGCAAATGAGTACCTCACAAGAAGCAACCTCATGAAGGCATTTGACGAGAATTCAAATACACCTATCATGAGAGGTAAGAAGGTTGCCGTTGTCGGTGGTGGAAATGTTGCTATGGATGCAGCAAGAACAGCACTCAGACTTGGCGCTGAGACGCATATCGTATACAGACGTTCAGAGGAGGAGCTCCCAGCCAGAGTTGAGGAGGTTCATCATGCTAAGGAAGAGGGAATCATATTTGATCTCCTCACAAACCCAACAGAGATCCTTGAGGATGAGAACGGCTGGGTATGCGGTATGAAGTGTGTGAAGATGGAGCTCGGTGAGCCAGACGCATCAGGCAGAAGAAGACCTGTTGTGATTCCAGATTCAGAGTTCACAATGGACGTTGACACAGTAATCATGTCACTTGGAACTTCACCAAACCCACTTATCTCATCTACAACAGAGGGACTTGAGACAAACAAGTGGAAGTGTATCGTTGCAGAAGAGGCAAACGGACAGACAACCAAGGAAGGCGTATATGCCGGTGGCGATGCCGTAACAGGTGCTGCAACAGTTATCCTTGCAATGGAAGCTGGTAGAGCTGGTGCAAAGGGAATTGATGAGTACATCAAGAACAACAAGTAATAATTATATAGAGTCATAAAACGAGGCTGATGTGTATAGAGAATACTTCACATCAGCTTTGTTTTATATACGGGGGATTAGTTATGTATGATGAATTTGCAAAATGGTTAGACAGAATTTTAGATGAGAATATGCCGCTGCCGGGGGTGGCGATCAACTTCAATATATATGAAGAGGTGGACTTGCATTGGTCGATCCAGTTGATAAGTTCAACTTATTTTGACGAGGAGGACGAGGACTGGAATTGTTACGAGGAGTTCACGACAGGGGAAGATCTGTACGAATGGCAGCAGGGTGTAGGCTGGGAGAAGATACTTGATATTTCCTGTGAGATGATCAGAAAGTATCTCACAGAAGGAAAATATGCTGAGAAACTTAAGAAGTACGAGGCTGTTGCCGCTGGATTCGTGGACGGCGATGTGGAAATCCTGTACAGAAGATAGAGTGTTATGGAAACTAGTATGTAGTAGAAAATTGAAAATCTAGTGGGTAGTAGGAAATCGAGTGAATTGTGGGAAAACGAAAGCATTATAAGAAATAATGCACGTTGTATGAAAATGTGTGAGTTGTAGAAATATAGTATGTATTGCAGAAAAATTGTGATAGGTGGGTGACAACATGAAAACTTTATATGTATCAGATCTGGACGGTACGCTTCTTCGCAGCGATGAGACCACATCCGAGTATACAAACAGTGTAATCAATAATCTGACAGATAGAGGAATGATATTCTCTTATGCCACGGCGCGCTCCCTTATCACAGCTAAGAAGGTGACAAGCGGACTGCGGGCAGAAATTCCACTGATCGTATACAATGGGGCGTTTATCGTAGACAATGTTACCGGTGAAGTCCTTGCTGCAAATTACTTTGATGAATCGGTAGGATCAGTGCTTGACGATCTGTTCGGTAATCAGATATTTCCGATAGTGTATGCGCGGATAGATGGCAAGGAGAAATTTTCGTATGTTCCGGAGCTGTGCACAGATGGTATGAAGAAATTCCTGCTCAGCAGGCAGGGGGATGTCAGGACAAATATCGTAAAGTCAGCAGAGAACTTGAAAGTGGGAGATATTTTCTACATAACCTGCATTGACAGTCCGGAAAAATTAAAACCGTTGTACGATAAGTATAAGGATAAATTTCACTGTGTATATCAGAAAGACATTTATACAGATGAACAATGGCTGGAGATCATGCCGTTTGCAGCATCTAAGGCAAATGCAATAAAACAGTTGCAGGAACTTCTGGAATGCGACAGGGTGGTTGCCTTTGGAGATGGCAGGAATGATATAGATATGTTTGAACTTGCTGACGAAAGCTACGCAGTGCAAAATGCTGATGAACAGCTAAAAAGGTATGCCACATCGGTTATATCATCAAATGATGAGGATGGGGTGGCGCACTGGCTTGAGGATAATTATATCGTAAAATGACGAAAACTTATGGGTAAAAATCCAGGTTGGGTATAACGGTAAATATACATAAAAATCAGGTTGTAATTTGCGCAGAGCAGGGTATATAATGACACTACACATTTATAATCTTAAGTAAATATGCTAATATGATTGTGAAACACAAGTTGCACCACGAGATAAGGTGCTTGAATAGGGAAAAGGACAATTGCGGTTATGTAGGATAATATTGTAATTGCCTTAGAAAGTGAGAAGGAGAAGACATCTTATGGAAAAGAAAGAACTGATATACTACAGACTGGATGAGGTGGATGAGAAGATACTTGCCATGCTTCAGGACAATGCACGTGTATCACTCAAGGATATAGGCGCTGAGGTGTCCATGTCACCTACAGCAGTTGGAACAAGAATAGACAGGATGCTTGCCGAGGGCGTGCTTGAGGGATTTACGACCAAGCTCAACCCGGAGGCTATGGGTCATTATATCAAGGCATTTATCAATCTGGAGGTTTCACCTGAGCAGAAGGCTGAGTTCTATCCATATATAGACAGCGTGTTAAATGTTGTGGAGTGCAACTGTGTGACAGGAGATTACTCAATGCTCATTGAGGTACGTTTCAAGACAACAGCAGATCTCGATCATTTTGTTGGTGAACTTCAGAGATTTGGCAAGACAAAGACTCAGATCGTATTCTCCACAAATGTAAAGCACAGATGCAGATACTGGAAGAATGATCTTCACCACGATGAGGAGAAGAAGTAAAAAGTGAAAACTGTGTCGAAAAGACTTTAGACGTTTAACTCAGCGGGAAATACCCCAAAACAAGAAGAATGTTTATAAATAATAAGCTTAATTGATAAAAACAGGGGAAAATTAAGCAAAAACAAAAAAATACTTAGATTTCACAAGTTTTTTCTTTACAATCTTAATTTCCTATACTATAATAGGGAGCGTGGTCAGAAAATAATTAACAGGTCACGATATATAATCAGTTTAGGAGGATTTTTACTATGTCATATGTTGATGAAGTACTCGAGATAGTACAGAAGAAGAATGCAGATCAGCCTGAGTTCTTACAGGCAGTAACAGAGGTTCTTGATTCACTCAGACCTTGTATCGAGGCAAATGAGGAGCTTTACAGAAAGAATGCTATCCTCGAGAGAATCACAGAGCCAGATAGACAGCTCATGTTCAGAGTACCATGGGTAGATGACAACGGACAGGTACAGGTCAACAGAGGTTTCCGTGTACAGTTCAACAATGCCATTGGACCATACAAGGGAGGTCTCAGACTTCACCCATCAGTAAACCTTGGTATCATTAAGTTCCTTGGTTTCGAGCAGGTTTTCAAGAACTCACTTACAACACTTCCAATCGGTGGTGGTAAGGGTGGTTCAGACTTCGACCCTAAGGGTAAGTCAGACAGAGAGATCATGGCATTCTGCCAGAGCTTCATGACAGAGCTTTGTAAGTATATCGGTGCTGATGTCGATGTTCCAGCTGGAGATATCGGAACAGGTGCTAGAGAGATCGGTTTCATGTTCGGTCAGTTCAAGAGAATCCGTGGATCATACGAGGGAGTTCTCACAGGTAAGGGACTTACATATGGTGGATCACTTGCTCGTACAGAGGCTACTGGTTACGGACTGCTTTACCTTACAAACGCACTGTTAAAGGATCATGACATTGATATCGCAGGCAAGACTTGTGCAGTATCAGGTGCTGGTAATGTTGCAATCTACGCAATCCAGAAGGCACATCAGTTAGGTGCTAAGTGTGTTACATGTTCAGATTCTACAGGTTGGATCTACGATCCAGAAGGAATCGATGTTGCACTTCTTAAGGAAGTTAAGGAAGTTAAGAGAGCACGTCTTGATGCTTATGCTGCTGCTAGACCATCAGCTGAGTACCATGTAAAGAAGGATGCAAATGATCACGGCGTATGGTCAATCAAGTGTGACCTTGCTCTTCCATGTGCTACACAGAACGAGCTTAACCTTGACGATGCTAAGATGCTTGTTGCAAACGGCGTTATCTCAGTAACAGAGGGCGCTAACATGCCTACAACTCTTGAGGCTACTAAGTACCTTCAGGAGAATGGTGTTCTCTTCGTTGGTGGTAAGGCTGCAAATGCAGGTGGTGTTGCTACATCAGCTCTTGAGATGAGCCAGAACAGCGAGAGACTTTCATGGACATTCGAGGAAGTTGATGGCAAGCTCAAGGGAATCATGGAGACAATCTACGCTAACATCTCAGATGCAGCAAAGAGATACAACATGACAGTTGGCGGAAACGCAGACTATGTTGCAGGTGCTAACATCGCCGGCTTCGAGAAGGTTGTTGACGCTATGCTTGCTCAGGGCGTTTGCTAATCCTAAGCATTTGGCGGGAGCCTTATCTTCAAATCAACTAGACATAAGATTATAATATAAGACTATAGACGTCCATCTGTGGAGTGATCCACAGATGGGCGTTTTTGCGTTGCGGTTGTCTTCGGTGACTCCTGTTGGTGTAATCTCTATGTTGTATATCCAATCACGTTTGTCTACCCTCACTTTGACTTTGTTTCCATCGTGCACGCCGCGCCAAGCACGATAAGGGCGCCTAGCTCTCTGCGGCGGCACAGAAGCGTCAAAGTTCGGTCGCCGACACTACCGATTGGATATACAACGTAGAGAATACACACCAACAGGAGTCACCGAAGACAATTTTTTATATTTAAAGTTCGTTTAAGTTTTACAGGCTATTATAGCATCATCAAGAGGGAATAAGGTAAAGAAAGGATGATGCTTATGGCAGACAACACGTTTAAAAGATATGAACTTAAGTACATGTTAGATAGAGAACAGTACGAGCAGATAATGAGCGAAATGATAAGGTATATGCAACCGGACAGGTTTGCACATAGCCAGATCATTAACATATATTTCGACACTCCTTCCCACAGGCTCATCAGAGACTCCATAGAAAAGCCGGTTTACAAAGAAAAGCTCAGGCTCAGAAGCTATGGAGTCCCGGATGACGATTCAGAGGTTTTTATTGAGCTCAAGAAGAAATACAAATCTGTTGTGTACAAAAGAAGGCTGGAGGTGCCTGAACAGGAGGCTATGGATTATCTGGTGGGCGGCCAGCCGCTGCACAAGGATTGTCAGATCGGCAGAGAGATCGATTATTTCATGCAGGTATACAAAGATCTGGAGCCTGCGGTGGTTCTCTCGTATGAGAGAGATTCCTACAAAGGGATAGATGATCCGGAGTTCAGGATCACGTTTGATTACAATATACTGTGGCAGAATGATGATCTGACACTTCAGAAAGAACCATATGGGCACAAGGTCGTACCAGAATATAAGGTGTTGATGGAGATCAAGATGGCAGGTGGGTTCCCGCTGTGGCTGTCACATCTGCTGACAAAGTATGGAGCATACAAGACGTCATTTTCAAAGTATGGAGAGGCGTATAAACAGATGGTAGGCTGACATAAGTGGATCATATACATTTAAAGCCAGAAACTAAAAAAGACGAATTATGTAAATGATAAAGTGGCAAACATAGACAGGAGGAGATAGAAGATGACAGGATTATTTGACAGTATATTTGGAACGGCGACAACGATATCAGTGCAGGAGTTTCTGACCTGCATAGCGGTATCCCTTATAATAGGAGTATTCCTTGCGTTGGTTTACGCATTCAGAAGTAAATACACCCAGAGTTTTCTGGTGACATTGGCACTTATACCTGCGGTTGTGTGCGTGGTGATCATGATGGTAAATGGCAATGTTGGCGCGGGTGTTGCTGTGGCAGGTGCATTCAGCCTTGTAAGGTTCAGATCGGTTCCAGGTTCGGCAAAGGAGATATGCGCCATATTCCTTGCGATGGGAGCTGGACTTGTGACCGGAATGGGATTTATAGGATATGCAGTATTATTTGCCACCATACTAGGCGGAGCGATGTTCATTTGCAGCCTTACTGGATTTGGCGGCGGAAGGGATGAAGAGAGAGCCCTGAAGATCACCGTGCCTGAAAATCTCGACTATACAGAGGCATTTGATGAGATACTTGCCGACTGTACAGACAGTTACAGACTGATAAATGTGAAGACGACCAACATGGGAAGCCTGTTCAAGCTTACATATGTGGTGAAGCTTAAGAAGCACACAAATCAGAAGGATATGATAGATAAGCTCAGAGTGAGAAATGGCAACCTTGAGATCATGCTGGCGCAGGTGGATTCGGGGGACATGACATTGTAGAAGTCAGTTGATAAGGCAGATACTTAGTAAGGAGATGATCGTATGAGGAAGAATAAATATATGAGACATATAGCGGGAATCCGCAAATGTCTGGCTATAGGGTTGACAGCGGCCATGTGCATGGCAATGCTTGCCGGATGTTCAACCAGCCAGAGCACAAGCTCGACTTCAGATACTGAGGTGACAAGTGATGTGAGCACAGAGACGGACGCTGATAAAGAAAGCCCAAATGGCAGTGCGGATGCAGAGAATACCAGTGTAAAGACAGAGATGACTGCGGAGGAAATGCAGGCGGCTATAGATGAAGCCATGAGTGATGCGGCTATAGATATAACAGATATGTTCACGAAGCGGGATCTGGCGGGAACCTATGATGAGAGCGAGGCTGTAAAGATAACATTATCGGGAAAGACAGCCGCATGTAATAGTTCAAATGTTCAGATCGAGGATGAAGTGGTGACGATCAAAGCGGCAGGTGTATACGTTCTGTCAGGGACACTCACAGACGGCACCATCGTGGTGGATGCGGGCGATGACGATAAGGTTCAACTTGTACTTGACGGAGTATCGATCACGGCTGCGGATTATGCGGCAATGTATGCGAAGAACGCTGACAAGGTATTTGTGACGTTGGCGGAAGGGGCAGAGAACAGTCTTACGGTGTCCGGAGACTACGTTCAGACGGATGACAACAATGTGGATGCCGTGATATTTGCCAAATGCGACCTTACACTGAGCGGCACCGGAAGTCTGACGGTCAAAGACACTACGGGACATGGAATCGTGTCCAAGGATGACCTGGTGGTTACAGGTGGCACCTATACCATAGACAGTCAGGATCACTGCCTGAACGCTAAGGATAGCGTGAGAATTGCGGACGGAACATTTAACCTGAGCTGTGATGAGGATGGTATACATGCGGGAAATGACGACCAGCAGGATGGATATGTATATATAGAAGGCGGAGACATCAACATATCGGTTGGGGATGATGCGATCCATGCGGAGGGACTTCTGATAATAACCGGTGGAGATATAGATGTATCTAAGAGTTGTGAGGGGGTAGAGGGGGATAAGATCCTTGTGACTGGCGGTAATATAGATGTGATATCCAGTGATGACGGCTTCAATGCAGCTGGAGGCAGCTCAGGCTCGGGAGACAACCATGATGGTTTTGGAGGCGGCCTAGGCATGGGCGGAGTGGACATGGATGCCGATAGTGATGCATATATTCTTATAACAGGAGGAACGATAAATATAAATGCCAATGGTGATGGAATAGATTCCAACGGCTACATTGGAATCACAGGAGGCAGCGTATATGTACTCGGCCCTTCGGATAATGGCAATGGTGCGATGGACTACGGAATCTGTGCTGCGATAACAGGCGGCGAGATCGTAGCTGTGGGTGGTTCCGGTATGGCTCAGGGATTTGGAGATGAGTCCACACAGTGCTCGGCTCTTGTTAACTTTGATGAGTGGGTTGACGCCGGCGAAACGATCACACTTACTGATTCAGATGGCAAGGAGGTGCTCAGCTATAAGGTGGATAAGAAATTTAACTCGGTTGTTATCAGCACATCAGACATGAAACAGGGTGATAACTACACTTTGACTGTCGGTGACCAGAACAGTACATTTACACTGGATGATATTACATACAGCGAGGGCTCAGGCGGAATGCAGAGACCGGGCGGCAATTTAGATAATGGCGGAATGCAGAGACCGGGCGGCAACTCAGATGATGGAAATATGCAGAGACCAGGTGGCAATTCAGATGATGGAAATATGCAGAGACCGGATGGTGATTCAGATAATGGGCAGAATGACAGCGCAAATGGCAGTTCACAGAACAAAGACAATAGTTCGAGCTCAGACAGCATGAGCATATAGAAGATAATTACAGACGCTTTAATAGCCGAAAACAGTTGATTAATTTGCAAAAATGCTTAATATTATAAAGACATGAGATTTTTGTAGTTAATACACAGTTGGGAGAAAGAGCAGATATTCAATATGACTGGAAGGAGAAAACATATGAAGTTATATGTTGCAAGACACGGAGAGACGGAATGGAACAGACTTAATAAGGTCTGTGGCAGGACAGATTCCCCTCTTACAGATAAAGGACTTCAGCAGGCACAGCTCCTTGCAGAGAGATTGGATAGCTGCTCTATTGACGTGATAATAGCATCGCCGCTCTCCAGGGCACAGGAGACAGCACGAGCGGTGGCGGAGAGAAAGCATTTGCCGGTACTTACGGATGAAAGGCTTATAGAACAGGATTACGGTGTGTATGAGGGTGTCCAGAGGGACGACAGGGATTTCCTGAACAATAAAAGAATGTTCGCATACAGATATCCTGGTGGAGAATCCATGATGGATATCGCCAGGAGAACGTACGATCTGATAATTGAAACCCGCGAGACCTATCCGGATTCGTCGGTACTGTTTGTCTGCCATAACGGAATATGCAGGGTGATATGCAGCTATTTCATGGATATGACCAACGAGGAGTATTTTGGATTCAGTCAGGACAATTGTGGGTACAATATCTACGAGTGCTGATCTGAGAAGGAGTGTTTTATAATATGAAGGAATTGCTTATAGATTCATTTAAGGATGCACTGTTTGATACGGTGAAGCTCATCCCGTTTCTGCTCATCACCTATGTGGTCATGGAGTGGCTTGAGAGAAAAACTGCAGGCCGACAGGCACATGTGCTTGGAAAGGCAGAGAAGCTTGGGCCATTGATTGGCGGAGTGCTGGGAATAGTGCCACAGTGCGGATTTTCACTTATGGCATCCAACCTGTACAGCGGAGGCGTGATAGGGGCGGGCGTGCTCATAGCCGTGTTCATGTCAACCTCGGACGAGATGCTGCCGATCATGCTGTCAAATGACGCGATAAGCGCGGGGACAATAGTGAAGATCCTTGCGACAAAGGCGGTCATAGCCGTAATAACAGGCTATATAGTAGGATTTGTGCTGGACAGACTGAGAAAGCCGGTCCAGGTAAAGAAGATAGATCCAGTCCACAGACATGGCGGACATGATGAACACGAACACCATGGCGGACATGTGCACAGTGACACTGCAAAAGCGGCAGAAAGCTCCATACACACACAGAATATAGTGTATAAGGATGCTGCTGAGAAGAAAGGAAAGGGACATGTGCATGACTATGTCCATGAGCACAGTCACGACCACGGACATTTGGGAGAGAAGAATATCCATGAGGTGTGCGAACAGGAACACTGCGACTGCGAGGGTGGAATATTCAGATCTGCTCTGGTGCACACTGCAAAGATTGCGATATTTATATTTATATTCTCACTTGTGATAAATGTGATCATAGAGGCTGTAGGAGAGGAATCCATAGCCCGCATATTCAATGATGTGCCTGTGCTTGGAGAGGCGGCAGCAGCGTTGGTGGGTCTTATTCCTAACTGTGCGGCATCAGTCATAATAACCGAGCTGTATCTTCAGGGAATACTCAGCGCGGGTGCTATGATGTCAGGACTTCTGGTGAGTGCAGGAGTAGGCCTTGTGGTGCTCTTTAGGATGAACAGGCATAGACCTGTGGAGAATATAAGGATAGCAGTGGTGCTGTATGCTGCAGGACTTGCGTGGGGACTCATAATAAATGCTCTTGGAATCACATTTTAGCAGAGTGTAGAGAAAATAAATGTAAGCGATGCGCAGTGACCGCATTGCAATAAAGTAAAAAAGGGCTGCGAAAAAACTCAATCGAGTTTTTTCACAGCCCCTTGTGTGTGTTGTTACTTTGTGCGTTTCTTACCGCAGACAGGACAGATATCCTGATCCGTAGGCTGTCCGCATCCCCAGCAGATCCAAGTGTCCCCTTCACTGGATGGTTGCTCCGCCAGCTTTTGTGTCGGCTTCATCTTGAAGTTTTTGGAAACAATCTCCACATTGCCGTCCTCGTCAAGAGTAGTCTTGATATCTGCGGCGGCGGGAGTTGTGTCCGATGAAATATTTTTCTTCTTTTTCCCAAATCCAAATCCCATTTTATAACCCCGATTCTATAACATATATAAAATATTCTAATGCAATATATACAATTAAGCAATAGAAATTTGGACGAAATTGCCTATACTGTTGTAAAATTTGATGAAAAGCACCTATTGCCATGCGCCATCAAATGTGATCACCTGACCATTCAGGTATTCTCCACACTCGGCAATGTGCACAATGAAATCTGCCGCTTCAGAAGGTATGGCCATTCTTCCTGCAGGTATTTCATCCTCTAGCATCTGGCGTTCCTCCGGTGACAGATGACCGTTCATGGAGGTGTCAATTGCGCCAAATGCTATGGCGTTGACAGTTATACCGCTTGGAGCAAGCTCTTTTCCAAGAGCCTTTGAGAAGGAATTTACAGCACCCTTGGAGGCTGAATATGCGACCTCACACGACGCACCGACATTTCCCCACACGGATGAGATATTGATTATGTGTCCTTTGTGGTGCTGGATCATGTGAGGAACCACGAGTCGGCAGCTATTGAAAACCGAGTACACATTTGACTTCATGGTTCTGTCAAAATCCTGTGCGGTCATATCGTTTATAAGCCCCACATAAGATATGCCGGCATTGTTGATGAGGAGATCGATGTCGCTGCCGAGATGATCTATGGTATTTTGTATAAACTTCTCCATAAATTCCATATCCCCGGCGTCTCCGGTCTCACAGTAACAGATGCAGCCTTTTGCCATAAGTTCGTCTCTCAGAGAGAGAAGCTCTTCTTTGTGTTTGAATGAAGTGATAGATATGCTGTTATATTTGCCTGAAAGCGCCAGTGCTGTCGCCCTTCCGATGCCTGTCGAGGCGCCAATTATTATCGCTGTTTTCAAATCTGTACCTCCGCTATTTGTGAACAAAAATTTAATTCTAGTATATCATGCGAATTAAATGTTGAAAATAAAAAAGCACTTTGGTATACTCTAGTTGTTTTTGTTAACAAATGAGAATATACATTTATATTGAGATGGAGGCTATATAATGGGTAAGAAAGTAATGAAATTATTCTTAGATACAATGCTCAGAGCAGCGGTTATCATACTTGCAGTGGCTATAGTTGTCATGCTCGTACTGCTTGCACGAACCGTCAGCAAGAGCAAGAAATCAGACGCATCGGACACGGGCAATAAGACAAGCATCGTGACTGAGGAGTCAGATCCGTCAGATCCTACATTTGGAGGTTCAGGCGATGCTGCAGACAGCTCAGACACATCAGCGGATGACAGCTCACAGGACGCTTCAACAGAGGATGCAAATGCAGGAAATGGCAAGGATGCAAAAGTAGTAGTGCTCAACGCATCAGGCGTGTCAGGTGTGGCAGCTACATGGCAGACAACACTCACAGCGGATGGATACACATCAGTAGATATAGGAACATATGACAACGGAGATCAGTCAACAACAGTTATCTACACATCAGATTCATATGATGTGAGCGGACTTGTAAGCCTTCTGGGTGGAGCGGCAACGGCTGACAGATCAGATATTGACTCATCTGTTGCTTCAGATGTTGACATTTCAGGTGCAGACATTGTCGTAGTAATAGGTGTGGACAACGCAGCCAACAACTAGATATAGAAGAATATGTAGAAAATATATAGAAAACTCTGCTGATATCGGAATAGAAAACGCCGATATCAGCAGAGTTTTTTTACTGTAGTACAAAATGTTACAGATTTTGCCGGCTGTTCTACATTTTTCTGGTTTGTCAAGTATATATATGAGTAAAAACAATAGGCAAAAGTAATAAAATATACCGAAAACGTGACGAAAAACCCTATTGACATAAATGGGTATGGTGAAGGTTTCACAAAAAAGGAAGTTTAAACCAAGGGAAAACGGTTCGAAAATCGTCAAAATGTTGCAAAATTTGTGCACGTATACAATTTAGACAAAAGTTTAAAAATTTTTTTGAGCAATAATCACATAGAATGAAAAATGCCAATGATGTAGAATAACAATAGTTTTTAGGGTGAACAAAAACAAGATTATATACACTACGGAGGTAATTTCAAATGGCAAGTTTATCACTTAAGAACATTTACAAGGTATATCCTAACGGATTCAACGCAGTTAAGGACTTCAACCTTGAGATCGAAGACAAGGAGTTCATCATCTTTGTTGGACCATCAGGATGTGGAAAGTCAACAACTCTTAGAATGATAGCAGGACTTGAGGATATCAGCTCAGGTGAGTTATGGATCGGCGACAAGCTCGTAAACGATGTAGAGCCAAAGGACAGAGATATTGCGATGGTATTCCAGAACTACGCTCTGTACCCACATATGTCAGTATATGATAACATGGCATTTGGACTTAAGTTAAGAAAGGTTCCAAAGGAGAAGATCGACAAGGCTGTACATGAGGCAGCTAAGATTCTTGATATCGAGCATCTTCTTGACAGAAAGCCAAAGGCTTTATCAGGTGGACAGAGACAGCGAGTTGCTATGGGACGTGCAATTGTCCGTGAGCCAAAGGTATTCCTTATGGACGAGCCTCTTTCAAACCTTGACGCTAAGCTTCGTGTACAGATGCGTGTTGAGATCTCAAAGCTTCATCAGAGACTCCAGACAACTATCATCTACGTAACACATGACCAGACAGAGGCTATGACACTTGGTACAAGAATCGTAGTTATGAAGGATGGTATCATCCAGCAGGTAGATACACCTCAGAACCTCTACGACAAGCCATGTAACCTGTTCGTTGCCGGATTCATGGGTATGCCACCTATGAACTTCATCGATTGTAAGGTTGTTAAGTCAGGTGCTGACGTTCTCCTTATGTTCGGTTCACATTCAATCAAGGTTCCAGACAGCAAGGCTGAGAGACTTATCGCACTTGATGCTATCGATAAGGAAGTTGTTCTTGGTATCCGTCCAGAGGATATTCATGATGAGCAGCTCTTCATCGAGTCATCACCAGAGAGCGTAATCGATGCAAGAATCAACATCTACGAGATGCTTGGTGCCGAGGTTTACTTATACTTCACAATCGACCAGTTCGATATCACAGCAAGAGTAAATGCTCGTACAACAGCTAGACCTGGCGACACAGTTCAGTTCGCATTTGACTTAAGCAAGATTCATATCTTCGATAAGGAGACAGAGGAGATCCTTGTTAACTAGTCTTAGATAACACATAGAACTTACAATTACACTCCAGATAACTGGAAACAGTAGTTTAATTCTTGGAAAATTGAGAAAATGCAGAAAATACATATAAAAAATCTGCATTTTCTCTTTTTTTTTCTGCATTTTTGCTTTAAAATAAGAGTAATGGATTACGGGATAAAACGTATAATGAGTATAAGGAGTGAAAAGAATGATATCAAACCAGATTCTTCAGGATACAATAGACGGATTAAAAGGTATAACAAGAACTGACCTGTGCGTGTTGGACACAGAGGGAAAAGTGCTTGCGTCAACACTTAAGGATATAGATGACTGCGAGGATTCAGTTCGTGCATTTGTTGATTCACCGGCAGAGAGCCAGGTTGTAAGAGGTTATCAGTTCTTCAAGGTGTTTGACGATAACCAGTTAGAGCATATTCTCATGGCAAAGGGCGAGACCGATGATACATATATGGTCGGCAAGATTGCAGCATTTCAGATCCAGAACCTTCTGGTCGCATACAAGGAGAGATTTGACAAGGACAACTTTATCAAGAACCTTCTTTTAGACAATCTCCTTCTGGTTGATATCTACAACAGAGCAAAGAAGCTCCACATAGATACTGATGTGAGAAGAATCGTATTTATCATAGAGACAAAGAATGAGAAGGATACCAATGCACTTGAGACAGTACGTAATATCTTCTCAGCCAAGACAAAGGATTTCATCACTGCTGTGGACGAGAAGAACATCATTCTTGTCAAGGAAGTCAAGTCCAACGAGACATATGACGACATGAACAAGATTGCCAAGGTCATCGTTGACATGCTCAATACCGAGGCGATGTCATCTGTACATGTATCATTCGGAACAATTGTCAATGAGATAAAGGAAGTTTCACGTTCATACAAAGAGGCTAAGATGGCTCTGGATGTTGGAAAGATATTCTATGAGAACACAGATATCATAGCATACAGCAATCTTGGAATAGGACGACTTATTTACCAGCTTCCACTTCCTCTGTGCAAGATGTTCATCAGAGAGATATTTGACGGCAAGAGCCCTGATGAGTTTGACGAGGAGACTTTGTCAACTATCAACAAGTTCTTTGAGAACAGCCTGAACGTATCAGAGACATCAAGACAGTTGTACATCCACAGAAATACTCTGGTATACAGACTTGATAAGTTGCAGAAGAGCACAGGCCTTGATCTGAGAGTATTCGAGGATGCCATCACATTCAAGATCGCTCTTATGGTTGTAAAGTACATGAAGTACATGGAGTCACTGGATTATTAAAATGTCCGGTGGACAGTTATCTGGAATATAGATTGCATAGAAGCGGCAGCCTTACATATGGATATATGAAGACTGCCGCATCGTGTATTAATTTTAATTCACAAACTATACACAACAAAACAATCAATATGTAGTATAATGAAGCGAGGATGAAATGAATCAGAATCATCCGACTATGGACAAATGTAAGATAATGTACAGTTTATGCCGTAAAGAGGCAATATAGGAGACATGAGATGATAGAGTTAGAGAACGTGAGTATGACATACCCTGGGGGCAATCAGGCGCTCAAGAATGTGAACATCAATATAGAAAAAGGCGAGTTCGTATTTATAGTTGGAAGCAGTGGATCAGGCAAGACCACTCTGTTTAGGCTTCTGCTCAAGGAGCTCGATCCTACGGAGGGAAATATCACTGTTGCCGGATACGACTATGGCAAGATAAAGAGAAAAGATATACCGAAGGTCAGAAGAAGGATTGGAGTCGTATTCCAGAACTTCAGGCTTCTGAAGGACAGGACTATATACGAGAATGTTGCATTTGCACAGAGAGTTATCCAGACTCCGGCGAGATACATCAGAAGACGTGTTCCGGCCATGCTGACGCTGGTTGGACTTGCAGACAAGTACAAATCATATCCAAAAGAGCTCTCAGGTGGTGAGCAGCAGAGAGTTGCCATGGCGAGAGCACTGGTCAACAATCCTGACATCATACTGGCGGATGAGCCTACAGGAAATCTCGATCCTAAGAACTCATTGGATATCATGAACCTCCTTGAGGATATCAACAAGAGAGGAACCACAGTTGTCGTGGTAACCCACAACAAGGATATCGTCAATGAGATGAAGAAGAGAGTTATCACCCTGAAGAAGGGTGTAATTATCAGCGACGAGAAGGAAGGAGGATATATAGATGAAGATTAGTACATTTTTCTATATCCTCAGACAGGGCTTTGCAAATATAAGAAGAAATATTCTGTTCTCACTTGCATCACTTGGAACCATCATATCATGTCTGTTCCTCTTTGGAATCATATATGCGGTGGTTGTAAACTTTCAGTCCGGTATGCAGGAGCTTGAGAATACAGTTACAATATCAGTGTTCTTTGACGAGGATGTGTCGGACGACACGATACAGCTTATCGGATCACAGATAAGAACTCTGGATTATGTAAACACGATGGATTACGTGTCGGCGGATGACGCATGGAATAAATTTGTTGAACAGAACTACGATGATCCACAGGCGGCAAAGAATGCATTTGGCGAGGACAATCCACTTAAGAATTCGGCCTCATATGAGGTTACGCTCAAGGATGTGGCCAGACAGCCGGAGTTCGTGGCATTTGCCCAGGGGCTTTCAGGAGTCAGAAAGGTCAAGAGCTCTGACGTGACTGCGGACAGCATCACGACACTGTCATCCCTTGTCGGATATGCATCCATAGGAATAGTTGTGATACTGATGCTGGTATCTATCTTCCTTATAAGCAACACTATCACCATAGGTATCACGGTGCGAAAGGAAGAGATAGGGATCATGAAGCTGATCGGTGCGACAAATGTATTTGTACGGGCGCCGTTCATCATAGAGGGTGTGATCATAGGTGCGGTCGGTTCGGCTATACCTCTGGTTCTTCTGTACTACATGTATGATAAGATACTGACATATGTTGCCGGAAGGTTTAAGGTTGTCACAACGCTGTTTGCATTTGTGAGCCAGCATGACCTGTTCAAGACCATGATACCGGTTGGACTTGTGCTTGGTATCGGTGTTGGACTGGTAGGAAGTATCCTTACCACGAGGAAGCATTTGAGAGTATGATATAATGAGCATTGCGACGGATGCGCTTGCGCAAGACGTCATAATGCGAATGCCCTCATTGAGCCGGCAGGCGATATAATATAATGAAGCACGCTGATGCGTGCGCAGGTCATCGCGCTCACGCACGACGACATAAGATATACTAGTTAATTGTTAGATGGGGATAACAAGGAGTAGTAGATTATGAAAAAGAAAGTCAATGTAAAAGGGAATATCAGAAGGATGGCATTGCTTGTTGCGGGATGTGTAGTCATGGGGGGCATGGCTGCGTCTCAGACCGGGGGAAATATGGCATATGCCATGACGAAGGAAGAGGCTGAGCGTCAGAAGGATGATGCCAGTGAAAACGAGAAGAATGCCAAGGACGTTCTGGATTCTCTGGAGGAACAGCAGAACAAGATCGTTCAGGACGTTGCGGATCTGGATGCCAAGATGACATCCGTCCAGACTCAGATAACGAGCCTGCAGGAGCAGACAGACGAGCTCCAGACGGAGATAGACACAACTCAGAAAAGTCTGGATGAAGCTCAGAAGGCAGAGGATGAGCAGTATGAGGCGATGAAGCAGAGAATACAGTATCTGTATGAGGAGGGGGAGACGGAATATGTCGATGCCCTGCTCAAATCCATATCATTCAGCGATCTCCTGAACAAATCAGAGTATATAGACCAGATATCGGAATACGATCAGAGGCAGCTTGCAAAGCTGATCAAGACCAAGACAGATATAGCCAATTATGAGGCGCAGCTTGAATCTGACCTCAGACAGGTGGAGTCGGTCAAGACGGATCTGGAGGGTAACGAGGCTGAACTGCAGACCCTTATAGATCAGAAGCAGGAAGAGATCACTAGATATGATGGTGATATAGAAGCCCAGAAGTCGTTGATGAACAAGTTCACTGTGGCCCGTGAGGAAGCCGAGAGACGTATCGCGGAGATATCCAGACAGGAGATGGGCAAGGCAAATGCAAATGGTACGGGTGCGTATACGAAAGATGGAAAGGTATACGACACCTCCAAATATAAGGGCAAATTCATGTGGCCGGTATCGACCGGAGGTGTTATCACGGATGAATTTGGTTACCGAGATGCTCCTACAGCGGGAGCAAGTACATATCATCAGGGACTTGATATAGGCTGTGATTATGGAACAGATATTGTTGCGGCGGAGGCCGGCACAGTCGTGATGTCCTGCTACAATGGCGGCGGTGGCAACATGGTCATGATCAGCCACGGCGGCGGAATATGTACGGTATATATGCACAACTCACAGCTATGTGTAAATGTTGGCGACAAGGTTGTGAAAGGTCAGGTCATAGCAAAGGCAGGAAGTACGGGTGTGTCGACAGGTCCGCATTGCCATTTTGGAGTGTCGATAGACGGAACGTATGTCAATCCGCATGACTTCCTTGGACAGTAGACCGGGCAGGGGATATGGAGAGATTCAGGTATTTGATGGCAATACAAGGTTAGGAGATAATGATATGAGGAAAATGTTGAAGAAGACAGTAGTGACAGCGGTGCTGGCAAGTACGGTGATCGGTCTGACGGGCTGCGGTACATCAGGTGTGTTCAGTGGCACACTCAGCGGCAAAACCGGCAGTTCCACTAAGATAACCTATGATGGCAATCTGTTGGATGCGGACGTACTTGACAAGACAGCGAAGATCGAGAGTATCATAGACAATTATTATTACAATGATATTGACGATGATACGATCAGGGAGGGCATATACAAGGGTATAATGGAATCCCTTGACGATCCGTATGCACAGTATTACACCAAGGAAGAGTATGCCAAGCTGCAGGAGGATGATTCAGGTGAGTATGCCGGAATCGGAGTTACGGTCAGCAAGGATGAGGATACGGGATATGTCCGTGCGGTAAATATCCTTGAGGGTGCACCGGCTGAGAAGGTGGATATACAGCCTGATGACATTATTGTACAGATAGATGATCACGAGATCACTACAGACGATGATCTTGACTACCTCGTATCACTCATAAGAGGCGATGCTGGAACTGATGTTACGCTGAAGATATACAGGGAGCGTGATAAGGCTTACCATGATGTTACCATCACCAGGGAGATCGTTGAGTACAGCACGGTATCATCATTTATGATAGACGACAAGATCGGATATGTGAGGATCACGCAGTTCATAGACAACACAGACGAGCTTTTCCAGAAGGCAGTTGAGGAGCTCAAGAATGAGGGCATGCAGGCACTGATGATCGATGTCAGAAGTGATCCGGGTGGAATGCTTACCACGGTCGTAAACATTTGCGACTATCTGCTCCCAGAGGGAACCATAGTGTCCATCAAGGACAAGACCGGCAAGGTTGTGGACGAGTATAAATCGACAGATGATGAATACCTCGATATGCCTATGGTAGTCCTGACAAATGAGTACAGTGCCAGTGCGTCAGAGATACTTACATCGGCACTCAAGGAATTCGGGGCTGCAACTGTTGTAGGAAAGAATACCTACGGTAAGGGAATCGTGCAGAGTGTTATACCACTTGGTGATGGCACAGCGATCAAGCTCACGACACAGAAGTATTTCACACACGATGACAACGATATCCACAAGAAGGGTGTTGCGCCTGATATTGAAGTGGATCTTCCAGATGATTATACCTATGAGGATTTCCAGGGCAAGAATGACAGCCAGTACCAGAAGGGTATTGAGGTTCTGAAGGAGAAGCTGAAGTAGGGATTAAGATAGAGATTGGTATAAATATAGTTATATAATAGATTTCAATATTGAGTGGGCAGGGCAGATGACGTTACTGCGTTATATAAATTTGTCAGTGAAGTATCCGTTCGAATTCTATCGTATATGTAAAATGCATAAATAATTAAAACAACATAATTTTTAGATAATATGCAGCACAAAAGTGCTGCATATTGTGTTATACTAGGAAATGTTCAGGAATCTGTTATAAGTAATAAAAGGCAACAAAGGAGATATACATGGATAAGGAACTGATTATCGTATTGGACTTTGGCGGACAGTACAACCAGCTGATCGCCAGACGCGTAAGAGAGTGTAATGTATATGCCGAAGTACATCCGTACACATTGCCGCTGGAGAAGATCAAGGAGATGAACCCTAAGGGAATCATCTTTACCGGCGGACCAAACAGCGTATACAAAGACGATTCACCTAGCTGCAGCAAGGAGATATTCGAACTGGGTATTCCTATTCTCGGAATATGTTACGGTTCACAGCTCATGGCTCATCTGCTGGGCGGCAAGGTCAGCACGGCCCCTGTCAGCGAGTATGGAAGAACAGAGGTTGAGGTTGACAAGACATCCAAGCTGTTTGCAGATGTGAATGACAAGACCATCTGCTGGATGAGTCACACAGATTATATTGCAGAGGTACCAGAGGGCTTCAAGAAGACAGCTTACACTCCTGTATGCCCAGTGGCAGCCATGGAGAATGCTGAGAAGAAGCTGTATGCGACTCAGTTCCACCCAGAGGTTATGCACACCGAGGAAGGTATGAAGATGCTCAGAGCATTTGTCATGGATGTATGCCAGTGTGCAGGCGACTGGAAGATGGATTCATTTGTAAAAGATACAATAGAGAGTCTCCGTGCCAAGATAGGCGATGGCAAGGTGCTGTGCGCCCTGTCAGGCGGTGTTGACTCATCAGTAGCTGCGGTTCTCCTGTCCAAGGCGATAGGCAAGCAGCTCACATGTGTGTTCGTAGACCACGGCCTTCTTCGTAAGAACGAGGGCGACGAAGTTGAGGCGGTATTCGGACCAGATGGACCTTACGACCTGAACTTCATCAGAGTAAATGCGCAGGACAGATTCTACAGCAAGCTTGCCGGAGTAACCGAGCCTGAGGCAAAGAGAAAGATAATAGGCGAGGAATTCATCCGTGTATTCGAGGAGGAGGCCAAGAAGATCGGTGCCGTTGACTTCCTCGTACAGGGAACCATATATCCTGATGTCATCGAGTCGGGCCTTGACAAGTCAGCGGTCATCAAGTCCCACCACAACGTAGGCGGACTTCCTGACTATGTAGATTTCAAGGAGATCGTGGAGCCACTCCGTCTTCTCTTCAAGGACGAGGTCCGCAAGGCCGGCCTTGAGCTTGGAATCCCAGAGTACCTGGTATTCCGTCAGCCATTCCCAGGCCCAGGCCTTGGAATAAGAATCATCGGAGAGGTCACAGCCGAGAAGGTCAAGATCGTTCAGGATGCCGACGCCATCTACCGCGAGGAGATCGCAAAGGCAGGCCTCGACAGAAGCCTCGGTCAGTACTTCGCAGCCCTGACCAACATGCGTTCAGTTGGCTGTATGGGAGATTTCAGAACGTACGATTACGCCGTAGCACTCCGTGCTGTAAATACAACAGACTTCATGACAGCTGATTGTTCAGAGATACCATTTGAGGTCCTTCAGAAGGTTATGAACAGGATTATTAATGAGGTCAAGGGTGTTAATAGAGTAATGTATGATCTGACTAGTAAGCCGCCTGGAACGATTGAGTTTGAATAAATCGAGTTGCTTAAAAAAGCCAGTGTTTATGCGGGTTTCAGCGATTTCGATTAGTCTTTTGATAACAAATTGATAACAGTCATAGTAAAATGTACCCTATAGATTAGACAGTATGAGTTTTTAAAA